>CANKPO010000187.1 GCA_947484535.1 Caulobacteraceae bacterium | reverse complement strand
GCGCCGAAGTCATCACCCTGCACACCCCCCTGACCGACAAGACCCGCAACATCTTGAGCGCCGAGAACCTCGCCAAGACCCGCAAGGGCGTGTTCATCATCAACTGTGCGCGCGGTGGCCTTGTGGACGAGGCGGCTCTGCGGGCTGGTTTGGACAGCGGTCACATCGGCGGCGCAGCCTTTGACGTCTTTGTCGAAGAGCCTGCCAAGTCGAACATTCTGTTTGGCCATCCCAACTTCATCGCCACGCCCCACCTCGGCGCCTCGACGGCGGAGGCTCAGGAAAATGTCGCCCTGCAGGTCGCCGAACAGATGGCCGACTATCTCTTGACCGGCGCGGTCTCGAACGCCTTGAACAGCCCCTCGGTCAGCGCCGACGAGGCGCCCAAGCTGAAGCCCTTTATCGCCTTGGCTGAAAAGCTGGGGGCCTTTGCCGGACAGATGGTCGATTCGGGCCTGAAATCGATTGAGATCGCCTATGTCGGCGAGGTCTCTAAGCTGAATGTCAAACCCCTGACCGCCGCTGCCCTTGCCGGTGTCCTGCGTCCAATGCTGGCCGAGATCAACATGGTCTCTGCCCCCAGCGTGGCCAAGGAGCGCGGCATTACGGTTTCGGAAAGCCGCCAAGAGCTGTCGCCCGTCTATGACAGCCTCATGCGGATCACGGTCACCTCGGCTTCGGGCGAGCGGGCCTTTGCCGGGACCGTCGTTGGCGGGATTCCCCGGGTCGTCGAGGTCAAGGGTATGGATCTGGACGCCCCCTTCGGCCCTGCCATGCTCTATGTGAATAATCTCGATAAGCCGGGCTTTATCGGTGCGGTCGGCGCACTTCTGGCCGATGCCGGGATCAATATCGCCACCTTCAATCTGGGCCGTACATCGGCAGGCGGAGACGCGATCTGTCTGGTCGGCGTTGATCATGCGCCAAGCGAGGCTGTGCTGCAGGCCGTCAAGGCCTTGCCGCACGTCAAGGAAGCCCGCGCTCTGGTGTTCTAAGGCCAAATGGCGACAGGCCGGAGCGATCCGGTCTGTTGCTCGACCTATACAGTCCGTAGGCAAATCGGTTTAGGCTTTCCGTCTAAGTCAATTGTGGACTGTCTAAACATGAGCACGCATAGGTCTCTTCACTTGATCTGGGCCGCGATAGTGTCGCTCACCCTTGCGCCGCTCTCGAGCGCCCGTGCCGCCGAACTGCTGGTCGGGGTCTTTGCCCATGATGTGACCTTCATCGGTGATGTCATTGGCGTCGGCGCCGCCGGACGCGAGGGCGGGAGCGATCTGCAGATCGGGCTGCGCTCTGATCGCATTGATGCTCTCAGCCTGATGGGGCGACCTCAGGCCCACGGGCTCGTGTCGATCAATTCCGCCGGGACCAGCAATTTTGTCGCCGCTGGGCTGTCTTGGCCGATCTCGTTGCCTGGACAGTTCTATGTCCGTCCGGGTTTGGGCCTTGCCTATACGGACGGTGAGGCAGGCCTTCCGGCGGTCAATGCGCCGGGACTGGCACCGCCAGAGATCCAGCGCCGTTTGAAGCTCTATAATTCCCGCATCGATTTTGGCTCCCAACTGCTGTTTCAACCCGAGCTGTCGATTGGACGGGTCCTATCCCCACGTTGGTCTGTCGAACTGACCTACCTGCATTTGAGCAATGGGCAGGTCTTTGCGCGCGGTAAGAACCAAGGGCTTGATGACGCGGGCCTTCGCTTGATCTACAAGCTGGGTTCAATCCGTTAGCGCCACCGCTTTGGTGGCGTGTCTGCACGACCTATCATCTAAGGAATAGTCTATTGGCCAACGTCACCGTGGTCGGCGCTCAGTGGGGCGACGAGGGTAAGGGCAAGATTGTCGATTGGTTGTCCAATCGCGCCGATGTCGTGGTTCGTTTCCAAGGCGGACATAATGCGGGCCATACTTTGGTGGTTGGCGATGTGACCTATAAGCTTTCGCTGCTGCCTTCGGGCGTGGTGCAGGGCAAGAAATCGATCATTGGCAACGGCGTCGTCGTCGATCCTTGGGCCTTCTTGGACGAGATCGCCCGGATTGGTGCGCAGGGCGTGGTCATTGGTCCCGAACTGCTGGCCTTAGCTGACAATGCGGTCCTGATCTTGCCCCTGCACCGCGACCTCGATCAGGCCCGCGAAGCGCAGGCGGGTGCCGGTAAGATCGGCACGACCGGCCGGGGCATTGGTCCAGCCTATGAAGATAAGGTCGGCCGCCGCGCCATTCGGGTTGCCGATCTGGCCGAGCCCGACTCCTTGCCGACCAAGATTGCACGCCTTCTGGCCCACCACGGCGCTCTGCGCCGGGGACTGGACCTTCCAGAGGCCGACGCTGAGGCCCTGCTCGCCGCCCTTTTAGAGGTCGCGCCAAAGATCTTGCCCTTTGCTCAGCCCACTTGGCGCCTGCTCGACCAAGCGGTCAAGGACGGCAAGCGCGTGCTGTTTGAAGGGGCTCAAGGCACCTTGCTGGATGTCGATCACGGCACCTATCCCTATGTGACCTCCTCCAACACGGTAGCCGGACAGGCCGCCGCCGGTTCGGGCCTTGGCCCGCGCGCGCCGGGCTTTGTTCTGGGCATTGTGAAGGCCTATACGACCCGCGTGGGCGAAGGGCCTTTCCCGACCGAACTGTTTGACGAGCATGGCCGGCGCCTTGGCGAGCGGGGTCACGAGTTTGGCACCGTCACCGGCCGTCCGCGCCGCTGTGGCTGGTTCGATGCGGTTCTGGTGCGCCAATCCATTGCCATCAATGGCATTCACGGCATCGCCTTGACCAAGCTCGACGTGCTCGACGGCTTTGAGACCCTCAAGGTCTGCGTCGGCTATCAGATTGGCGACAAGCTCTATGATTACCTCCCCGCGGGGATGGCCGCTCAGGCTGCCGCTGTTCCCGTCTATGAGACTTTGGAGGGCTGGAGCGACAGCACCCGAGGCGCGCGTAGCTGGAAAGATCTTCCCGCCAACGCGGTAAAATATGTCCGACGCATAGAAGAATTGATCGAGGCCCCCGTCGCTCTGTTGTCAACCAGCCCTGAGCGCGAGGATACGATCCTGATGCGCGATCCGTTCCAAGACTAGTTATACCCGGAAGGATTGTTTTCAAGGTTTAAGCATGCTACCATTTTAACTGGTTTAATTCTTATTCGCGTCCTAGCTGCGGATGGAGCTCCGGTTGGCCTATAGAGAACAGATTTCAGCGCGGGCGCTCTCAAAGTCCATGAAGCGCGTGCTGATCGTTGACCCAAGTCCTATGGCGGTCAACATCATGGCCGATCTGATAAGGCAGATGGGTCCAGTTAAGGTCTTTAAGACCGACCAGACCCACTATGGCTTGGAGATGGCGCGGGACATTAAACCCCATCTTATCATTACCGAGCTCGAGGCCGAGGGATTTAAAGGCCTCGACCTCGTTCGCGATATCCGACGTATCGACATGGCCTGTCGCAAGGTGCCGATTATTGTCACAACGGCCGCCTCGACCCGAGAGGCCATTAATCGCGCGCGTGATGCGGGTGTCCATGAATTCCTAGCCAAGCCCTTTACGGCCAATGACCTCTATCGACTCATTGAGGCCGCCGTCCTTCAAGATCGCGATTGGGTGGAATGGTCAGACTATGTTGGACCAGAGCGTCGTCGCTTCAATTCCGGGGCCTATCGCGGCAGGCTGAAGCGGGAGTTTGACCAAGAATTGCCGACGACAGAGCAGCGTATGGGGGCAATCCTCATCCAGATGAAGGCAACCATTGAGCGGGTCGAAAGCGAGCCGGCGACCTCTGCGCGCGAACTTCTCAAGCAGGCCGAACAGCTCAGCGCCATTGGCCTTGAGATCCATGACTTTGCCATTGGGCAAGCGGCGTTTGAGTTGAAGACCTTCGTCCTGTCGTCCGTAAAGGCCGGTGGATTGACAAAGGCCAATATGCGCAAACATGCGGCCAATCTGATGACCGCCATGTCGGCCATGGCCAATGTCGGAACGCCGGTTAAGAACGCGGTCAGCAGCGTTTCGGGCCGAGAGACGAGCCGGTCTGGCTCAATGGCTCATAGCCTTTAGGCAAACCGCCGCTAGTGACTGTCGATCCGCTGTTCAGCGGCGGCAGCCATCATGGATTTTTGCAACTTTTCAAAGGCGCGGACCTCGATCTGGCGCACCCGCTCACGGCTAACGCCATAGTGACTGGCCAGGTCCTCAAGTGTCGTGGGGTCGTCCTTAAGGCGCCGCTCGGTCAGAATGTGGCGTTCACGGTCTGACAGTTCGGTCATGGCCGATTGCAGCAGGGTCGTGCGGAT
>CANKPO010000186.1 GCA_947484535.1 Caulobacteraceae bacterium | reverse complement strand
GTGCTTTTGCTGCGTAGTGCCCCGGCCCTAAGCCCTGATCTGCGCTGGCATGCCTATCATCTGATCGTCGCCCTCTGGCTGGTGCTTTTGCCCTTCTGCCTGAGCGAGCGCGTGAAGGCCGCGCCAGAGGCTGCCTAACCGGCGATCAAATCGGGACCAGCCCTTTACATTCCAGCGCGATATGGTCGAAGTGGGGAACCAAACAAAAATCCCGGAGAGGATCCCCCCATGAGCAGCCAGACCCAGTTCGGGTTCAACCCCAATGACGATCTCAACGACCTTCGTATGAGCGAAGCCTCGGCCCCGCTCTATGAGCACGTCAAGCGTTTCATCGCTGAGACCGTGACTCCGATGCAGGATGAGTTTCGCAAGCTCGGTGAAGGCAATCAGGATCGTTGGAACTTTGCGCCCGGCCAACTGGACGTGCTGGAAGTGGCCAAGAACAAGGCCAAGGCTGAAGGCCTGTGGAACTTCTTCCTGCCCGACGCTGAGACTGGCGTGGGCCTGAACAACCTCGACTATGCCTATATTGCTGCAGAGCTGGGCAAGGCCCCGATGGCCTCTGAGGTCATGAACTGCTCGGCACCAGACACCGGCAATATGGAAGTGCTCGAACGGGTCGGTACCCACGAGCAAAAGGAGCGCTGGCTGAAGCCGCTGCTCAATGGCGAAATCCGCTCGGCCTACGCCATGACTGAGCCCAATGTCGCCTCGTCAGACGCCAAGAATGTCGCCACCAGCGCTGTTCTCGACGGCAATGAGTGGGTTATCAATGGCGAGAAGTTCTACATCTCTGGTGCCGGTGATCCGCGCTGTAAGATCATGATCACCATGGTCCGTACCAGCCCCAATGCGCCGACCCACCAGCAGCAGTCTCAGATCTTGGTGCCCATCGACACCCCGGGCGTCCATATCCTCGGCCCCATGCATGTCTTTGGCCAAGACCATGCCCCACGCGGCCACATGCACATCAAGTTCGATAATGTTCGGGTCCCTAAGGACAATATCCTTCTGGGTGAAGGCCGTGGCTTCGAGATCAGCCAAGTGCGCCTCGGCCCTGGCCGTATCCACCACTGCATGCGCACCATCGGCAAGGCGGAGGCCGCGCTCGACATGATGGTCACGCGCGGCGTTTCCCGCGAAGCCTTCGGTCGTAAGCTGGCCTATCTCGGCGGCAATGTCGAAATCATCTCCCGCGCCCGGATCGAGATTGAGTCCATGCGTCTGATGGTGCTCAAGGCGGCTAAGGCGATGGACGTGCTGGGCAACCGCGAAGCGCGCGTCTGGGTCAGCATGGTCAAGGCCATGGTGCCAGAGCGGGCCTGCAAGATCATCGATCAGGCCATGCAGATTCACGGCGCCACCGGTATCTCACAGTGGACCCCACTGGCCGGTCTCTATGCCGATGTGCGTCACCTGCGTTTTGCCGATGGTCCCGATGAGGTCCACCACATGGTCGTCGGCCGCAACGAAATCCGCCAGTACGAGGCCGCTGCCGCCAGCTAGGTCGTTAACAAGGCCCCCTACGTCGCTTCGCGCCACTTCCCCCAGAGGGGGAAGATTTGCTTGTCTTAGGTCTTCCCCCTCTGGGGGAAGTACCGGCGAAGCCGGGGTAGGGGGTTCTTTTCGAAGACGAAAACAAACAAGGCCCTCACCATGAGCTTCACCACCCCCCTGATCCTCTCCGGCCCTTTACGCAAGCCGCACCAGATGTTGGCTGATCAGGAATATGGCGGCCATAGCTCGATCCATGATGATGCCATGGCCGAGAAGCTGGGCTTTCGGGCCGGTCCCATAGAAGGTCCTACCCATTTCAGTCTGTTCCCGCCCTTGCTGGCCCAGATCTGGGGTCAGGCCTGGTATGAGCGGGGCTGTATCTCGTCTCACTATCTGAACATGGTCATTGAGGGCGAAGAGGTTCAGGCCTTTGCCGCGGTTCCACCGGCTGGAGCCACATCAACCCGCGTCTGGGCGCAAAAGGCCGATGGCACGCCCGTGCTCGAGGCCAGCGCCAGTCTTGGCCCAGACTTTGGCCAGACCCTGCTGGAAAAGCGGATGGCCGATCTGCGCCCACCCGAGAAGCTGCTGATCCTCGAAGACCTCCATGTCGGCATGACCGGCGCCGTCGACGAGCACGTGCGGATGGAGCCGGACCAGCATATGGGCGCGCTCTACCCCTTCAGCCTCAACCAGAAACTTGCGGTGATCACCGAGACCTCGCCTTGGTATTCCGACCCCGCATTGTCGCCTTGGGGCCGGGCCATTATTCCCTTGGAAATGATCAGCGTTTTGGCCGAATATTCCAGCCGCCAAGCCGCCTTCCCGGTCAAGGGACCGGCTGTGGGCCTTTATGCCGATCAGGAGATTCGCCTGATCGATGGGCCGCTGTTTGTGGGTGAGGACTATATCCTCCGCCGCGAGATCGCCGCCCTGGCTGAGAGCCGCCGCACCGAATCCTACTGGGTTCGCACCCGTATTTTCGATGCGAGCGGCAAGAAGCAGGTGGCGGAGATGCTGCTCAACCACGCCACCTTGAAACATTCCTATGCGGGCTATGCCGAGGCCGGCTGAACCAGCAGGTGCGGGCCAAGCTCCGATATGGACTTGGCTCCGGTCAGGGCCATCGCGACCCGCATTTCTCGTTCGATCAGGCTCAGTAGGTTACTGACCCCGGCTTGGCCGTGGGTGGCGAGGGCGTAGATATAGGCCCGGCCGACCAGCACGCCTTGTGCTCCAAGGCTCAGCATTCGAAGCACATCCAGACCGGATCGAATGCCGCCATCGACCAGCAAGGTGACCTGACCTCCGACTGCGCCTGCAATGGCCGGAAGGGCGCGGGCCGTCGAGAGGACGCCGTCTAACTGCCGACCGCCATGGTTAGAGACGACCAGACCATCGGCCCCAAAGCGCACCGCGTCCTTGGCGTCCTCTGGGTCCAATATGCCCTTAAGGATGATCTTACCCGGCCAGAAATCGCGCACCCACTCAATGTCGCGCCAGCTGATCGACGGATCGAAATTAGCCCCGATCCAGCCCATATAGTCTTCCAGTCCAATGGCCGTGCCCAGATAGGCAGAGATATTGCCAAGGTCATGGGGCCGACCCAGAAGCCCCACATCCAGAGCCCATTGCGCCTTGGTCATGGCTTGGGCCATCCGGCGCAGCGGGGCCATGGGGCCGCTCATTCCGGCATGGGCGTCGCGATAGCGTGACCCGGGCACGGGCATATCGACGGTAAAGATCAGGGTGGTGATCCCTTGGGCCAAGGCCCGCTCCAGAACGTTCCTCATGAAGCCGCGATCCTTGAGCACATAGAGCTGGAACCAGATCGGCTTACTGACCGCCGCGCTAACCTCTTCGAGCGAGCAGACGCTGACGGTCGAGAGGGTGTAGCCGATGCCCGCCTTCTCAGCAGCCCTAGCGGCCTGCACCTCACCGCGCCGTGAGTACATCCCGGCCAGCCCGACGGGCGCGAGCGCGATGGGCATGGCGAGGTCTTGATCAAATAGCCGGGTCTTGAGGCTGATATCGGCCACATCGCGGAGCACCCGCTGGCGCAGGGTCACATCGCATAGATCGCTGACATTGCGGTGCAAGGTGTGCTCGGCATTGGCACCGCCATCGAGATAGTCGAACAGGAAGCGCGGTAAGCGGCGGCGCGCGGCCTCCCGATAGTCTGTCGGCGCAGAAATGATCATTGGCCCGGTCCCGTCCGTCGCTTGGCCCCAGACTAGACCGGTTTGGCGATAGGTTTTCTATCCTTTTGGACGCGATCTTAGAAAAATCCGTTTCACATTTGCGCGGGACAGGTCAGCTTGGCACCAACGCGACGGGTCCAATCCGGCCTTCGACAGAATTATGGGGCAGGGCGCGCGCCTGCCCATGACAGGAGCTAAAGCCATGACCGAACAGACCCCCTATGTGCCGCCGAAGATCTGGACGTGGAACAAGGATAATGGCGGCCAGTTCGCCAATATCAACCGCCCAATCGCTGGCGCGACCCACGAGAAGGACCTGCCGGTTGGACGCCATCCGCTGCAGCTCTATTCCTTGGGCACCCCCAACGGCGTCAAGGTCACGGTGATGCTAGAGGAGCTGTTGGCTCTGGGCCATAGCGGCGCGGAATATGATGCTTGGCTTGTTCGCATCAATACTGGCGACCAGTTTAGCAGCGGCTTTGTCGCGGCCAACCCCAATTCCAAGATCCCCGTCCTAGTGGACCGCAGCGGCCCTGAGCCCATCCGCGTCTTTGAGTCCGGTGCGATCTTGATGCACCTTGCCGAGAAGTT
>CANKPO010000185.1 GCA_947484535.1 Caulobacteraceae bacterium | reverse complement strand
CCTTCATTTTGCATGTAGGTCCGATGGTGTCACGGATCAATGGCTCTTCAGGCCCTCAAGGATTTGGGCAATGAGATCTGAAGGCACGGCCATCAGTTTCGGGCCATCGGTCCAGACCAGAGCCGCTTCGATGGCCCGACCGGGGAACACCTCGCGCAGGACCGCGACATAGACCGCCATCTGGACCAGATAGGCCCGGTCGGCCCTGTCGATGGTCGAAGGCGCAGGACGATTGGTCTTAAAGTCCACCACCAGGACCCGCTCGGCAGAGACCACCAGCCGGTCAACCCGGCCCGATATGGCGAGATTTTCCGGCAGTCCCTCGGCCCGGCCTGCAATGGCCACTTCCGGCCGAGAGCCTGGGCCAAAGACGGCGGCAAATTGTGGATCGGTCAGGACCGCTAGGGCAGCCTTTGTCATTTCCAGCCGTTGGACGTCGGTCAGGTCGCGTTCGCGGGCAAGGATGCGCTGAGCCCCAGCCTCGAACTGTTCGGGCGGCAGATCGGGCAGGACCTGCAACAGCTTGTGGATCAGATCGCCGCGCCGATAGCGCCCAAGCCCGCCCAAGGTCGCCAGCGGCGAGGGGGCTGGGCCCTTTTCCGATTCTGCCAAGGTCGAGGGGGAGGCATAGCGGGTCCCTAGGGCCTCCTGTTTGGCGAGGGCTCGCGCCCAAGCGGGCAGGACCGATGCGGTTTCCAAGGGGGCATCACGGCGCTCCGCGAGGATCGGGTCGGCCCCGAACCGGCGCAACTCGCCATCCAAAAGGGCCAGGGCTCGGACGTGATCGACAATGGTCGGTGTGTTCAGCGCCCGTTCGACATAGTCATACCAACTGCCGACCTTGTAGTGGGGCTTGCCCGGTTCGACGCCGCAGACCACCAGCCGGTCACGTGCCCGGGTCAAGGCGACATAGAGCAGGCGCAGGCTCTCATGGTCCGAGGCCTGAGCGCGCAACTGCCGCGCCTCTGCGGTCGGTTCGATATCGTTGATCTTTTTAGGGGCCCAATAGAAGGCGCCGTCTGCATCCTGCATCAGGTTGGTGCCTTGGGCGGAGGATTTGGTCGCCGTGTCGGGCAGATAGACGATGGGGGCCTCCAAGCCCTTGGCGCCGTGGGCGGTCATGACCCGCACCTCGCCCTTGCCGTCCTCCTGCTCGCGCTTCACGTCGATCTCGAGGGCGGCCATTTCAGCGACGAACTGTTCCAGATCGTGCACGCCCCGCGCCTCGGCCGCTAGGGCTTGGGCGAGGAAGGCGTCCAGCGCCTCTTCAGCCTCCTTGCCCAGACGGCTGAGCAGGCGCTCACGCATCGAGCGGCCGTTGCCGTCCAATCGGCTCATCACCTTGGCATAGAAGTCAAAGGGAGAGGCGGTTCCAGCCGTTTGCCGTGCCCAGCCGAAAAACTGCCGCGCAGCCAGCCAGTCAGGACGCTCATCGCCCCGCTTGGTCAGCGCCGCCCACAGTCCGCCCTGCCGGTCATGGGCCAGATCATAGAGCGAGGTCTCGTCCACATCACAGAAGGGCGAGCGCAAAAGGGCCGCGAGCATCAGGTGATCGTCTGTGAACAGACAAAATTGCGCCAGACCCAACAGGTCCTTGAACACCACATGCTCAGACAGTTTCAGCCGGTCTGCCCCGCCGACCGGAACACCCTCGCGCTTGAGGGCGCGGATGATCTCTTGGAACAGGGGCCCGCGTCGGCGCACCAGAATGAGGAAGTCGCCATAGCTGACAGGTCGCAGGCCGCCGGTCTTGGAGTCGCGATCCTGTACGGCATCGCCGCGCTGGACCTGCGCCTTGATGTCATGGGCGATCTGTTGAGCCAGAATCTTATTGGCGCTCTTTTCCGGCTCCGCATCAACGGGCTTCCACGGGTCGATCTCTTGCTTGGGCGGGCTTTGTACCAGAGGCCACAGGTCCACGGCCCCAAAGCCTGCGGGTCGGCGTGCCAGGTGGGTGATGACATTGAGCGGGCCCTCCCCATCGGCCTGCGGCGGGCTGAGGCCAAGCCTTGCCTCTGGATCGAGGAACACGCTGTCAACAAAGCTGAGAACCTCCGGCGTCGAGCGCCAGCTTTCGGCCAAGGACACCGCCTTGAACTGACGTTGAACCTCTTCGATCAGGGTTTGGAAATGTTGACTTTCCGCCAGAAGGCGGGCGGGATCGGCGCCTTGGAACGAGAAGATCGACTGTTTCTCATCACCAACCGCAAAGACCGTTCGCTGATCACTGCCTTCGCCGCGCAACCGTCCGGCCCCGACAAAGAACTCTGCGGTCAGGGCGCGGATGATGTTCCATTGGTCGGGGGCTGTGTCCTGCGCCTCGTCGACCAGCACATGATCAATGCCGCCATCGAGCTTATAGAGCACCCAGGCTGCGTCAGACCGCTCGGTCAAAAGCTCCAGCGTCTTGACGATCAGGTCCCCGAAATCCAACGCGCCATGCAAGGCCTTATAGGCCTCATAGAAGGCCGAGTAGGCATGGGCCAAATGTAGAACATGAAGGCTATCGATCGCCACCTGCGCCGTAGCGATCAGGATCCGCGCCTCATCGAGACGCGCTTGCTCATCTCTCAGATAGGTCTTGGCCCAATCGGCCACGGACGCCGTGCCGAGACGGGCTAGGGGCTTGCCAGCTTCGGTGCTGAGAATGTCCCAAATCTCT
This sequence comes from Caulobacteraceae bacterium, assembly GCA_947484535.1. Classification (GTDB taxonomy): domain Bacteria; phylum Pseudomonadota; class Alphaproteobacteria; order Caulobacterales; family Caulobacteraceae; genus CAISGS01. The sequence goes on along the minus strand of CANKPO010000185.1, from coordinate 1,627 downwards.
GACAAGGATGAGGCTGGCCCAACCGACATCATCCGTTCGGCCAGTTTGGCATCGGTGGCACCCTTGCCGAGATAGACCGCCTCCGCCGTCTTTTTCCACTCTGACCAATCGATCAGATCAAGGGCTTCAGTTTCGACGGCGACCGGATCGATTTCATGGTCAAGGCCGCAATTTCTCCAGACGACCTTGATCAGGCCACCTTGGCTTTCGCAAGATTCGACAAAGGCATTGATCTCTCGGCGGCGGGCTTCAAAATCGGCGAAGAGTTTGCCAAAGCGCTCATAGTCCAGATCAATTGAAAGCCGTTCATAGGCCTGCCCGATCCGGCTATCGGGTTCACGATAGGCATGTTCCGCCAAACCATCGCGCGCCTCCCGCGAGGTTTTGACCGCAGCGGAGTCTTCCAGCACGACAAAGCCGGGGGACACGCCCGCCTCGAGCGGAAACCGGCGCAGGAGCTTTTCGCAAAAGGCGTGGATGGTCTGGATCTTCAGGCCGCCGGGCGTCTCTAGCGCTTGGGCGAATAGGCGGCGGGCCTTGGAAAGGTCTTCGGGGGCCTCGCCCAGTCCGGCCAGCGCCTCTGCCAGCGCCCCATCGGCCATGACGGCCCAGCTACCGAGGGTCTGGAACAGGCGGCGCTGCATTTCGGCGGCGGCGGCCTTGGTAAAGGTCAGGCAAAGGATGGTTTCAGGCCGTGCCCCGCGCAGCAAGAGCCGCGCCACGCGTCCGACCAGCGTCGAGGTCTTGCCCGATCCGGCATTGGCGGTAACGAAGGCTGAGACGGAGGGGTCATTGGCCTGAAGTTGCGGGTTTAGGCTGGCGGCGGCGGTCATTCTGAGGTCCCGCCTTCATCGCCGCCGCCGATCACATGCCACTCCCAAAGGCGCGCCAGATGGTCGTAATCGCCGACGAACTTGCCGATGAACTGTGGCGTAGCCCAAGAGGGATAGCCGGTGTGCGGATCGTCATATTCCGCCACCTTATCCTTCAGACGCTCGAGCGCCCTATCGGTTTCCTGGTCGGCATCTTTGTCGTCAACAACGATAAACTCTTTACCGGGGGGCCGTCCGCCCGACACCTTCACATAGATCATTTGGCGCGGCAGGGCGGGTCCGACGTCGGTGAAACCGCCGCCCGCAATGATCGCCGCCGTCAGGGTCAGTTGCGGCGAGAGGCCTGCAAGAACCTGTTTCTTCGACGGCGGCGTCCCGGTCTTGAAATCTAGCACATCGGCGCGGTGGTTTCGCACCTCGATCCGGTCGGCCTTGGCGGTGACCGTGAAGTCTCCTGCCTCCGAGGCAAAGGTCAGTTTCCCGGTCTGCTCAACCACCAACCTGGCCCCATCCCGGCGTCGGCGTTCAAAATCGATCACCCAAGGGGCCACATTTTTGGCCAAGGCCCGCTCACGGGTCATACGGGCCAGCGGCATACCCGCCTCGGTCAGGGCTTCGACCAGACAGTCGGCAAACTTGCCTTCGGCATCGTCTGGCAGGACGGCGCCATATCGCTCAAAGAAGGTTTCGAAAGCATCGTGGATGGCCGTGCCGCGCGCGCGGGCCTCGATGGGCTCGTTGGGCCGCTCCAGCGGCTTGAGGTCCAAAATGCGGCGGGCATAGACCGCATAGGG
>CANKPO010000184.1 GCA_947484535.1 Caulobacteraceae bacterium | reverse complement strand
GGACCGGTGCCAAGGACGATCTCAGAATAGGCCTCGTACCTTTCAAGGGTCTGTTCTTCGCTGCGCATGCGCCAGGCCATGTCGTCCATAAAGGGATAGGCATAGCCGATCACGACCCCGCGAGAGACCAAGAGGGTTGGGCGCCACATGTGGCTCCGCATCATGGGATCGGGCAGGATGATCTTTTCCACGCTCTTGGCCAGTCCACGCTCAGCCGTCATGAACCAGTCCTTGCCTTGGGCCAGGGTCAGTTCGGCGGCCCGGTGAAGCAGGTAGTTTTCCACTACGTCGCGCGATGTCAGGCTGTTGCCGGTAAAGGTGATGCGCCAGCGGTCCTGTTCGACCTTGGTTTCGCTATAGCCGCCGCTCTGGGCCGTGCCCGTCGCCATGGGTTGATAGGGCGTTGCCGTGACGCAGGCGCTCAAGGAGATCGCGGCCAAGGCGCTCAGGGCAAGGGTCTTGAGGGTCGAGAGACGGATCACGGTGCGCTCCTAGAACGGTGTCAGTGCCGAAACAGAATGAGGCCTGAAGCTGAAATCAACAAGAGCCCAACAATCATGGCGAAAACACGTTGAAACCGGGGTTCTGTCATTCTTTGAGCGATGGCGGCGCCGCCAAGGCCGTAGGTGGTCATGGTGATCATATCCATACCGATGGTCGCCGCCGCAAAGAGGAACATCTGGGGAGCAATCGGGCGATCAACCTCCAGAAAGGGTGGGATGACGGCGCTAAACAGCACCAAGGCCTTGGGGTTGGAAATCTGCACGACAAAGCCATCGCGAAGGGCTGAACGCCCTGCGGCGGCGACGGACCTGATCGGCCCGCCCGTGCCCTTAAGTCCTGACCAAAGTGATTGGCCACCCAGCCAGACCAGATAGGCGGCGCCGATGAAGGTCAGAAGGTGAAACAGCTTTGGAAAGGCGAGGATCAGGGCCCCCAGACCGGCGGCTGCGGCCGTGAACCAGACCAGTGTGGCGATCGACATGCCCAATATGCCGACCAAGGCCGCGCGCTTGCCCCGCTCCATGCCCGTGGCGACGGCAAAGAGGTTGGCTGGCCCGGGCGTCGCGGCCATGACCATCATGACGCTGAAAAAGGCCCAGAATTTGGTGGGATCGACAGGCAGTTGCACGGTGGGCGGCCTTGATAGGACTAAGAAAAAGGGCGGGCGCGAGGTCAGCCCTCACGCCCGCCCAACTGTGCCTATAGCCACGCTTTCGGGCGGACGCTAGAGCGCCTCGCCCATCCGCTTAAATGCCGTTCTGGATCAGACCCATAATGACAAAATAGAGGCCGCCAAGCTGCAAGGCGAGCATCGACAGGCCAGCAATCATAAAGCCGCGTCCACGGGTGGCGGGATCCTTGACATAGGCCAGAGCATAGAGAATCCGGCCAACGATCCAGATCAGACCCAAGGCGGCACCGATCTGCTCGTTGCCGAACAGGGCGAAGACCCACAGCGAGGGCAGGAACTGAATCAGCCCCTCCATCGTGTTCATCTGAACGCGGAAATAGCGGTCAAACTCTTCAGGCCCGCTGGTGGCGGGGGCCTTCACATCATATTTGCCGCGCGCCGTGGCGACCCGCAGGGTGGTCCAGAAAAAGGTCAGGACGGCCAGCAGCGTCACCAGAGCGGTCAGATAATGGGTCATTCTTTGGGTTCCTAAAGGAAGGTCAGGGCTAAGGCCTATTGATCGAAAACAATGACCGAGCGGGCCAGTTCGCCCCGGCGCAGCTCGTCAAAGGCATCATTGATCTGTTCCAGCTTGAGCCGGCGCGAGATCATCTGATCGAGCTTGAGCTTGCCTTGCAGGTAGAAGTCCACCAGGCGCGGCATGTCGACGGGGAAGCGGTTGGAGCCCATCAGCGAGCCTTGAATACGCTTTTCGCCCAAGAAGTCGGCCCCGTGCAGCTCGATATTCACGCCCACGGGGATCATGCCGATGATGTTGGCCGTACCGCCCCGGCGCAGCATCTTGAAGGACTGCTCGGCTGTGGCCTTCAGGCCGATGGCTTCGAAACTGTGATGAACGCCGCCGCTGGTCAGTTCCATGACCTGAGCCACCGCATCGCCATCATTGGCATTGACCACATCGGTGGCACCAAAGGCCTTGGCCAGTTCCAGCTTGGAGGGGAACCGGTCAACCGCGATGATCCGGCCCGCACCGGCAATGGCCGCGCCATTGATGGCCGCCAGACCAACGCCGCCGCAGCCAATCACAGCCACGGTCTCACCAGCGCGCACATTGGAGGTGTGGATCACTGCGCCAACGCCTGTGGTCACCGAACAGCCGATCAGGGCCGCCACATCCAGCGGCATATCCTTACGGATGGCGACGCAGGCATGTTCGTGGATCAGCATCTGCTCGGCAAAGGAGGAGAGGTTGAGGAACTGGTTCATATTGCCGGGGCGCTGAGGGGTGACCTCTTCGCACAGGCGCGGCTCTTGGCCCGCGCTGCGCTTAGTCTCTGGGCTGACACAGAGCGACATGCGCCCGGTCAGGCAGGATTCGCAGTGGCCGCAATAGGCCGACAGGCAGGTGATGACATGGTCGCCGACCTTGACGGTGCGAACCTCAGAACCGATCTGCTCAACGACACCGGCGCTCTCATGGCCAAGAACGGCGGGCAGCGGGAAGGGATAGGAGCCCTCGATGAAGTGGAGGTCCGAATGGCAGACCCCTGCGGCGGCGGTGCGGATCAGCACCTCGTGCGGCCCCGGCTTGCCGATCTTGACCTGCTCGATGAGGAGGGGGCTGCCCACCTGACGTAAAACAGCGGCCTTCATGATGCTCTCCTACCCGTTTCCATATCGCCGTCTCATGCAGCGTGGAAACAGAAGAGCATGGGCAGGGGGCTAGCTGTCAAGGCGAAGGGCGGTCTTCGCCTTACGAAAAGACCACCGTCTTGCGTCCATTGACCACGATGCGGCGCTCGACATGCCAAAGGACCGCGCGGGCGAGGACGTTACATTCCACGTCGCGGCCAATCTCGACCAGATCGTCTGGCGTATCGCCATGGTCGACGCGCTGCACGCCCTGTTCGATGATCGGACCTTCATCGAGGTCGGTGGTCACATAGTGGGCCGTGGCGCCAATGATCTTGACCCCCCGCTCAAAGGCCTGATGGTAGGGCTTTGCGCCCTTAAAGCTGGGCAGGAACGAGTGATGGATATTGATGCAGCGTCCCGATAGGGCGCGGCACAGGTCCGCCGATAGGATCTGCATATAGCGGGCCAGAACCACCAGATCGACGTCGAGATCCTTCACCAGACCCAAGAAGGCGGCCTCTTGTTCGGCCTTGCTGTCCTTGGTCACGGGCAGGTGGAAATAGGGGATGCCGCTCCATTCGACGAAGGAGCGCATATCGTCATGGTTCGACACCACGCCAACAATATCGACCGGCAAGATGCCACTGCGCCAGCGGTGCAGCAGGTCATAGAGACAGTGGCCGAACTTCGAGACCGCAATCAGCACCTTGGGCTTGATGCTGGCGTCGAACAGTTCCCACTCCATGTTGAAGCGGCGGGCAATCAGGTCGAAGCCCTTACGCAGGTCCTCCAGCGGCGGCATGCCCTCGCCATCCTGACGAAAGACCGTGCGCATATAGAACTGATCGGTCATGCGCTCGTTGAAGTGATTGGACTCCAAGATCGAGGCATCATTGTCGGCCAGAAAACCGGAAACAGCGGCGACGACGCCCTTACGATCAGGGCATTTGAGGATCAGGATGAACTGGTCCTTGTCGGCGGTTGCGGGTGTTGTGGTCATCTTGTCTGGGCCTTTAGGAAAGCAAAAACAGCGTCAAGGGCGTCTATAGCCCAAAAATTATGCTCCAGACGACGGCACAAAGGCCCTTTTAGCGAATATAATTTTTGTGGTTATTGATATAATTTTTATGCGATGCCGAGCCTCTCAACGCCTGTATGAGATGAACCCCAGCCAAAAGGATGATCCTTCGCCATGCAGCGCTACTCGGCCCTCAGCCTGTTACGCGGCGGGCTCAATGGTCAAAAATCTTGGCATCGGGCTTGGCGCGATCCAGCCCCCAAGTCCCATTATGATGTCATCATCATTGGCGGCGGCGGCCATGGTCTGGCGACCGCCTACTATCTGGCCAAGGTTCACGGCATCCGCAATGTGGCGGTTCTGGAACGCAGTTGGATCGGCGGCGGCAATACGGGCCGCAACACCACCATCGTGCGCTCCAACTATCGCCAGCCAGCCCTGCACAATCTGTTCGAGTTCTCGCTCAAGCTCTGGGAGGGGATGAGCGACGACCTCAACTACAATGTCATGTTCAG
>CANKPO010000183.1 GCA_947484535.1 Caulobacteraceae bacterium | reverse complement strand
GCACTGCGCACCGTGCCGGGCGGGTCGGTATAGCCGCGCGGCGGCTCCTTTACCGTCATTTTCAATAGGATGGCAACCAGCACGCCCGGAGCACCAATGACGAAGAAGGCCGCGCGCCATCCAAAGGCGTCGGTGATCGGTCCACCGACCAGATTGGCCAAGGCCCCGCCCAAGGTGACGCCCATAGCGTAATAGCCCAAGGCCGTTGATCGTTTGTTGGCGGGGTAATAGTCCGCGATCAGAGAATTGGCCGGCGGCGTGCAGCCTGCCTCACCGATGCCGACGGCCACACGGCAGCTCAGCAGCACCCAAAAGGCGCCCAGCGTCATCCCGCCAAGGGTCACTTCTCGCGACAGACCGCAAAGGGCTGTGGCCAAGGACCAAAGGGCGACACAGACCGACATGATCCAGACCCGGTGCCGCGTCTCTGCGAACTGGGCCAACGGAATGCCAACCACCGTATAGAGCAGCGCAAAGCCAAAACCGGTCAGCAGGCCAAAGGCCGTGTCGGAAATGCCCAACTCTGGCTTCATCTGCGGCGCCACCACAGACAGAAGGCCTCGGTCTACGAAGTTGAGGATATAGACCAACAACAGGATATTGATGACATAGAAGCGATAACGCTGAGATCCGAACCCAGCAATATGGCCGTCCTGCTCCGCCGCAGCCGTTGTACTCACGCGTCACTCCCCGACAGGGTTCGCCCCCATCTTCTGTCGTTTCCGGTCTTATCAGAGGTGCATCCTATGGAGGACACCCGTATCGAGCAAGGGGGGCGTCGCGGAATGACCTCAAGCGCCGCCACCCCATCTGCAGCGTCTGGCAGGGCCAGTTTGACGGGGTGGCCCTTGAGGGCGGCGCCGAGCGAGACCTACCCGCACATATCGAGGCTGACAGACCCAAAGGCTTAAGCCATTATAGCAACCCTAAGTTATGCACGAGGGATGTGATATGACCTTGAAAACCACCCCATTCGATAGTGTCGATTTCATCCAAGCACCTGAAGATGCGGTCGAATATCTCAAGGTCGTGATGGAAGGCGGCAATAGTGACGAAATCCGCGCCGTCCTCAACACTATTGTCCGGGCCAGAGGCGTACAAACCATCGCCAAAGAAACCGGCCTAACCCGCGCCGCCGTCTACAAGGCCTTGGGCGACAAGGGCAATCCAACCCTCTCGACCCTCTTGGCCCTGACCAAGGCCTTGGGTGTGCGGTTGTCCGTTGCGGCTTAGAGCTAACATCCCTCCCTATCCAGTTGACATCCCCTCCGCCGGGCCAGATTATTGTTATCAATGATTAGGCTCGGTTGAACGGGTGCGGGTGGGGGAAACGATGTCGGTGATCGACGGCGCTTGTCGCCTTCCCCTCGGTGCGCGCTTGCCCAATCGCCGCCCCTGATCACAGCCTTTGCCCTAGCCCCTTTTTCAGTTTTGACCCGGAGTCCTGCCATGTCTCGTCTCAAGTTCGGTGCCTTTCTTGCGCCTCACCATCCGATTGGCGAGAACCCGACATTGCAGTTTCGCAATGACCTCAAGCTCGCCGCCCATCTGGACGAGCTGGGCTATGACGAGTTCTGGTGCGGGGAGCACCATTCGACCGGCTGGGAAATGATCGCCTCGCCAGAGATGTTCTTGGCCGCTGCCGGAGAGCGGACCCACCGCATTCGCCTCGGGACCGGGGTTGTGTCCCTGCCCTATCACCACCCCTTCAATGTCGCTCAGCGGATGGTCCAGTTGGATCACATGACCGGCGGACGGGTGATTTTCGGCACGGGGCCCGGTGCCCTGCCGTCCGACGCCCACATGCTGGGGATCGACCCCATGACCCAGCGCGATCGGCAGGATGAGGCCATCGGCGTGATCCGCCGCCTGCTGGCCGGTGAGCGCGTGACCCACACCAGCGACTGGTTCACCCTGCAAGATGCCCGCCTGCAACTGTTCCCCGTACAGGAGGAACTGCCGATGGTTGCGGCCTCCTCGATCAGCCCGTCTGGCATGACGCTAGCTGGAAAGTACGGCATGGGCGTCCTATCGATTGGCTCCAACTCCGACGCGGGCCTTGCCGCCCTGCCCACCCAGTGGGGCTTTGCCGAAGAGGCCGCCGCCAAGCACGGCAATGTCGTGGACCGCAAGAACTGGCGAGTGCTGATGTCTTGGCACATTGCCGAGACCCGCGAAGAGGCGCGCGCTCAGGCCGGTCATGGCCTGAAGCAATGGCACAATGACTATGTGGTCGGCACCCTGATGCGCCCAGACGCTAAGCCGTTCTTGACCGCTGACGAGGCCCTGCACGAGACCGCCTTTGTCGAAGGTGCCGCCGCCGTCATCGGTACGCCCGATGATCTGGTCGCGGCAATCCGCAAGATGCTCGCCTCATCGGGCGGCTTTGGCACGGTTCTGGGCTTTGCGCATGACTGGGCTAACCGGGAAAATACCCTGCGCAGCTGGGATCTGATCGCACGCTATGTGATGCCAGAGGTCAATGGCATGCTCGAAGGCTACCGCGCCTCACGCGCCTATGTCATCGAGAACCGCGAATGGTTCAACCGCGCAGGCCAGGCCGTGCTGACCAAGATCATGTCTCACGAAGGCGCCGCCGCGGCTCTCAAGGCCGGGATGGAGGGCGGCGTGGCCATGCGCTCGCCCAACGCCCCAGACCTAAAAAAGGCGGCAGCGGATCTGAAATAGGCGGGTCTGAGGCCCGAAGATCAGAGGCGCTCCTTCCCCCCACTTGGCGCGGGGAAGGAGGCTTATCCTTAGAAGCTCAGATTGACCCAAGCCCCGTCGCACTGATGTTGCGTGCGGAAGGCCTTGGCAGGCATGGATTTCACACCCCCGGCATCGGCCACATCCAGCGCTTGGATCTTGCCGGTCTTGTAGGCCGACCATTGCGGCACATCCTTGCCGTTGGGCGTTCCGGTGCGGGCAAAGTTGGTCCAATAGCGCGTCATGGCCTCTTTCAGAGCCGTCTGCTCGGCCCCGCCAATCGGTAACATGTTGAACAGATAGGGCAGTTCCGCCGCGTGGGCGGCCCCTTGCTTATAGGTCAGCACATATTTGCCGCCGAAGGTTCCGACCAGGGGCGGAGCGCTCTGATTACGATATTCGTACATCCAGACCGGCGAACCCTGTCCCGCCACGCGCGCCGAGACATTGATCCCGTTGCACGAGAAGATGCTGTCCGTACCCGCAACACCGGCCGCAAGGCTGGGCTGCATGACCGGATCTGTGCCATAGGCCGACAGGGGGTAGTACTTGGTCTTGATGTCCTCGACCGAGTGCCCGGATTGGACGGCTAGGTCTGCAGCGCCCTTGGCATAGGCCTCTGGGCTCATGACGAAGGACCGATTGGCCGGATCGAAGTTCGGCGGCTTGGCCGCAAACCGCGCGGTCAACTCGCCAATGGCCACAAACATATCATTTTCGTTTTCGTTGGAGCCGTTGATCAGGGGCACCCTATTGTTCTTGCCCGCCACAAAGGTTGCCTTGATGGTCTGGGGCAGGACCTTGGCATCGACTGACGGGATGACGTTCGAATTGACCTTGGTGAAGGCGCTCAAAAGCTTTGACCGCACAAGGCTCTCCGGCATGGCCCGAAGGCAGGCTGCCGTCAGGTCCGAACCGGCGCAGGCCGCTGGGCTATCGGCTCCCGCGCTGGCCAGGGTCGAGGTCAGGGCCTCGGTGCTCTTGGCCTCCAGATCGGCTTGGGTCAGTTGGCCGGAAACCCCATAGGCGCCGCTTTGAATGATCGCCTTTTGGAACAGGCCCGCTGATCCGGGGGCCGCCAGGTGGCTGAGCACACTAAAACCGCCCGCAGACTCGCCAAAGATGGTCACATTCTTGGGATCGCCGCCAAAGCTGGCAATATTGGCCTGAACCCAGCGCAGGGCGGCCTGCTGATCCATAATGCCATAGTTGCCTGAACTGCCGTCCTGATCACGCAAGGCCGGATGGGCAAGGAAGCCGAGCGCGCCGAGGCGATAGTTGATGGCCACGACAATGACGCCCTTGGTCACCAGAGCGGAAGGATCAGCATAGCCGCCCGCGCTACCGCTGGTGAAGGCGCCGCCATGGATCCAGACCATCACTGGGAACTTGCCTTCAGCAGAGGGACGGTGAACATCCAGATAGAGGCAATCTTCGCTGTCGCTCGCCGCCCGACCAATCGCCATCGAGGGCTGCAGGCAGGCCGCAGAGGACTTGGTCTTTTCAAGCGTTGCGGTCCAGTTGGCGGCAGGCTGCGGCGCCTTCCACCGCAGATCACCCACGGGCGGCGCGGCAAAGGGAATGGCGAAATAGGTGGTCATGTCCCCACGCACGGTGGCCTTGACGGGGCCGGAGGCAGTGGT
>CANKPO010000182.1 GCA_947484535.1 Caulobacteraceae bacterium | reverse complement strand
TCCTGATCGACATTGCCCCACATGGCCCCGTCGCCATCAAGGTCTGCGACCTGAATCACCTGCGGGTTCATATAGATGAGGGGCATGACCCGGCGGGGCAGACCGCCTGTATTCATAAGGCTTTCAGCCTTGCTCGGCAGGATCATGATTTCGGCGGGAGACCGGTCAATGGTGGCTGTGAAGGCCTTACCAATGCCCATGAACATGCCAACCTGTGCCAGCACCAGCAGGCCTGAAAAGGCGAGGGCGACGATAGCAGCGAGATATCTGCGCCATTCATAGATCAGCGTGGCGAGAGCCAGCGACATGGATAGTGAACCCTTCAGGGGAATGTTGGTTATTTTAACGAGCGCAATTTGCGATAACGCGCTTGAGTTTTCTAAGGATCGCCGTATCGCGAGCCTTATCCAAGTTAAATCGAGGTAACAAAGAGCTCTGGCGGCGTTGGTCTGCGACGGCGTGATGGAAATGCAACGGCCTGATCGACTTCGGCTTGCGCCAAGGGGCGGTGCAATGGTTGATAGGGCGTGGTCGTATAGGTGCAGGGGGCGCCGCCGCGCCGGGGGAAGTCGATGTTTCGGTGGGAAAACGCTCAGAGCCTTGTGGGCCTCAGTCTGACGCTTGCGCTCTGCTGGGCCCTGTCGGAGGACCGCAAGAGGTTTCCTTGGCGATTGGCGATCGGGGCCATCGGCGTTCAGATCGGTCTGGTCGCCTTGATGTTCGGCGTGCCCCAAGCGCGGGCCGTGGTCAGCGGGATCAATGATGCGGTCGACGGTTTGGCATCGGCGACGGCGCAGGGCACGCAGTTCGTGTTCGGCTATCTGGGCGGCGGCGCACAGCCCTATTCGGTGGCTAATGAGTCATCGCTCTTTGTCTTTGCCTTTCAGGTCTTGCCGCTGATCCTTGTGATCTCGGCCCTGTCGGCCCTGCTCTGGCACTGGAAGATCCTGCGTTGGATCACGCGGGGCTTTGGCTTTCTTTTTCAAAAGACCATGGGGCTTGGCGGGGCGTCGGCCTTGGCCACCGCCGCCAATATCTTTCTGGGCATGGTCGAGACCCCCATCATCATCAAGGGCTATCTGGACAAGCTGTCGCGCTCGGAAATGTTCATGATGATGGTCGTGGGGCTGGCCACTGTCGCCGGATCGACCATGGTCGCCTATGCGATGATCTTGAAGGCCACCTTGCCCAATGCCGCGGCCCATGTGCTGGTGGCCTCGATTGTTTCGGCCCCCGCGGGTGTGCTGTTGGCGCGGATCATGATCCCGGAAAAGCCCGGTGAGGGCGGGGCCTATGCCGACTATTCCTCTGACCTGCTCTATGACAGCTCCATCGATGCCATCAGCAAGGGCGTGGCCGATGGCTTGCAGGTGGTTTTGAACATCTCGGCGATCTTGATTGTCTTTGTGGCTCTGGTGGCCATTGCCAATAATGTTCTGAGTATCTTGCCCCTCTGGGATGGCCAGCCGGTGACGCTGGAGCGGATGCTCGGCGTGATCTTTTCGCCCCTGGCCTGGGCGCTGGGGGTCGAGTGGGCGGACGCGTCCAAGGGCGGCTATCTGCTGGGCGTTAAGCTGATGCTGACAGAGTTCATCGCCTTTATTGATCTGGGCAAGATCCCCGTTGGCGAGATGAGCGAGCGCAGCCGGATGATCATGACCTATGCCCTGTGCGGCTTTGCCAATATCGGGTCGGTCGGCATTACGGTTTCAGGCATGGGCGTTTTGATGCCAGAGCGCCGCAACGAGATCATCGGGCTGGTGTGGAAGGCCCTCTTGGCCGGGTTCCTCGCCACCTGCATGACGGCTGCCATTGTCGGGCTTTTGCCCCGCGAACTGTTTGGTCTTTAACGAGAAAACGAGGATATCCCATGAAGCTCTATGACAGTTTCCGTGCCCCGAACCCCCGCCGCGTCCGTTGGCTGATGGCGGAAAAGAACATCACCGACATTGAGATCGTGATGATTGATGTGTTCAAGGGCGAGCACAAGACCCCAGAATATCTGGCCAAGTGCGGCCTGCCCAATGTCCCCGCCCTCGAGTTCGATGACGGCACCGCCATCACCGAGTCGGTCGCCATCGCGCGCTATCTCGAGACGGTCTATCCTGAGCCCAATATGCTGGGCAAAGATGCGCGAGAAGTGGCGGTCATCGAGATGTGGACCCGCCGCGTCGAGAATCTTTTGGGCACGCCCCTGATGCTATCTGTGCGCCATACCCACCCAGCGCTCGCCGCCCTCGACACCCAGATCCCGGCCATCGCTGAGACCAACATGGCCGCAGCGGGCCGTGCCATGAAGGTCTTTGACCGCCAACTGGCCAAGACCGAGTTCCTCGCCGGTGATCGCGTGACCATGGCCGACGTGGTCGCCGCCACCTCCATCGACTTTGCCCGGATGATCAAGTTCACCATTCCGGAGGAACTGACCCATCTGAACCGCTGGTACGACGCCATGATGGCCCGTCCAGCGGCCAAGGCTGGGGTGTAGTAACAAGGCCCCCTTCGGTCCTTCGGCTCACTTCCCCCAGAGAGGGTAGATTTACCGCCCCTTGATCTTCCCCCTCTGGGGGAAGTACCGGCGCAGCCGGGGTAGGGGGGACGGTTTGCCGATCTCTCCGCCGCGTTCCCCGTTCACCTTTGGGGGGCTTCAACCTACCCCTTGATCAGTTCTAGCGACCGGGCGCGGTCTTCGCGGGTGGGGCCGTAGCTGATGATGAACAGTTCGTCCGCGCCGGTATGGGCGGCCTTGGCGGCGAGGGCGGCGCGAACATGGGCACCGTCACCGACGATGGAGCGACGCGACACTTCGGCCAGCCGAGGATCAGGACCAAGGGCGGCCAGCTTGGCATGGGCCGCTTCGAGGCTGGGGAAGCTGGTTTGGCGGCCCTCTAGAAAGGCCAGCGCCCAGACCTGACGGGGGGCATCGAGCCTCTGGGCCTCTTCAGGCGTATCGGCAGCAAAGGCTGAGGTCCCCACCCCGGCCCAAGGCTTGTCGCGGAAGGGCGAGGGCGTGAAGGCGGCGCGGTAGGCGGCGATGGCGGGGGCCGCATCTGTCTGGGCGATGAACTCGGCAAAGACCATGCCGACCCCGGCCTTTCCGGCGAAGGTGGCGCTGTCTACTGAGGTGCAGAGGATGAAAAGATCCGGATGGGACGGCCCGCGCGGCTGAGCTATGATACCGCTGGCCGGATGGCGCTCTGGGAAGGGCTCCTTGCCCGAGGAGTCCAAGAGCCAAGCATTGAGCAGGGCGAAATATTGCGGGAAGGCCTCAGATCCGGCTGAGCGCAGGGCCGAACCCGTGCGCATATCGGCCCCTAAGGCCCGCCCGACCCCCAGATCAATCCGCCCCGGGGCCAGACCTTCGAGCACCATGAACTGTTCCGCGATCTTGAGCGGCGAATGGTTGGGTAGCATCACCCCGCCAGAGCCGAGCCGAATGCGGCTGGTGACCTGGGACATGGCCGCGATCAAGATCTCGGGGGCTGAACCACCAAAGGCGGGGATCGAGTGATGTTCCGCCACCCAGAACCTGTTGAAGCCGAGCTTTTCGGCGATCTGGACCATGGCGATGGTTTCACGCACCGCTTCTGCGCCGGTCATGGCACCCAGCAAAGGCGACAGGTCGAGAACGGACAGTTCGGTCATGACATTTCCTCACCGGGCTTTTCGCCCGCAGACTGTTCTATCGCCCCTAAGGCATCGGCCAGCCGCATCTTGGCGGAGCCGGGTTTGAGGGGCTGTTGTTGATCCGGATGGGGCGCCCAGCCGGTCATGGTCAAGATGTCAAAGGTGGCGCGCACCTTACCGTCGGGATCGCTGAACCGGTCCTGATAGAGGCCCATGGCTCTGGCCAGCACGGCCCGGGTCAGGGGTCGGCCCTGTCGGTCTGCCAAGGCATTGGTTTCGCCCATGCGCCGCAGGTCTTGGATCAGCTTTAAGGGATGATCATAGCGCACCGTCACCCGGTCCACATCAGCCACCGGCAAGGCAAATCCAGCGCGCTGTAACAGGCCCGCCACATCATAGGCGTCGGCGAAGGGTGCGATGCGCAGGCCCGCGCCGCCGCTCAATTCCGACTCCGCCTCGATCAAGCATTGGCGAAGCTCGGTCAGGGTCTGGCCACCGAAGATCGCGGCCATGAACAGGCCATCGGGCCGAAGGGCGCGGCGGATCTGAATCAGGGTGCCGGGCAGGTCATTGACCCAATGCAGGGCAAGGCTTGAGACCACCAGATCCAGACTTGCGACGCCAAAGGGCAGGGCCTCCTCATCGACCTGTAGGCGCAGGCTATCGCGGCCTACCAGCATGGCTCCTGACAGGTCGGTCTCGATCACGGTTCCGACGCGAGGACGGGCAT
>CANKPO010000181.1 GCA_947484535.1 Caulobacteraceae bacterium | reverse complement strand
TCTTTAAACGACCTGACGCGAGAGGCGCTCAAGGCCTTGGGCGAAGACTATCTGCAAAGGACCCGGATTCAGCGCAAACAGGGCCGACCCTTCTTTATCGATAAGCTGCCCAACAACTGGCTCTATGCAGGGTTCATTCACCTGATCCTGCCCAACGCCAAGATCATCGATGCGCGGCGCGATCCGATGGACTGCTGCTTCTCCAACTTCCGCCAGCATTTTGCGCGAGGCCAGAGCTTTTCCTACAGTCTGGAAGATATGGGTCGGTACTATGGCGACTATGTGCGGCTGATGCGTCATCTGGACGAGACCCTGCCCGGACGGGTTCACCGGGTCATACACGAGGACCTGCTGGACGAGCCCGAAATCCAGATCCGCGCCCTTCTGGACCATCTGGGCCTGCCCTTCGAAGAGGCCTGCCTGCAGTTTCATGAGACCAAGCGCGCTGTGCGCACCGCTAGCAGCGAACAGGTCCGTCGCCCGATCAACCGCGACGGCGTCGGTCAATGGCGCCCCTATGAGGCCCACCTGCTTCCTTTGCGCGAAGCGCTCGGTGACATCGCTGAAAGCTGGCGTCGCTAGGGCACCAAGCCCACAGTAATTGACTAATTTACAACAATAATGCCTTAAATCATGACGGACACGTCACAAATGGATTTGCGCCTTGCACAGGCGGGGTTTTTTTCGCGACGATAAAAACGACTTTTTAGGGGGCCTCCAATGAATTCCAATCATCGCAATCCAATGACCCGTGCCGGTTTTGCCGTGCTTATGGCATCCACCATGCTGAGCTCAGCCGGAGCCGCCTTCGCGCAAGAGGCCGCCAGCAATGTGGATGAGGTGATCGTCACGGCGCAAAAGCGCAGTGAAAATCTGCAGACGGTGCCGATCAGCATTCAGGCTCTAGGTAGCCAGAAGCTCGAACAGCTGAACATCGCCAACTTTAACGACTATACAAAGATGCTGCCTAGCGTCTCGTTCCAGACCAGCGAACCTGGCACATCGCGGGTCTATTTCCGCGGCGTGGCCAGCGGCGGTGACGGCAACCACTCCGGCTCTCTGCCCAGTGTCGGCGTCTATCTGGACGAGCAGCCGGTCACGACCATCGACGGTGCGCTGGACATTCACGTCTATGACGTCGCGCGTATCGAGGCCCTCGCCGGTCCTCAAGGCACGCTCTATGGCGCCTCTTCGCAAGCAGGCACCCTGCGGATCATCACCAACAAGCCTGATCACAAAGGCGTTTATGGTGCGATCGATGCCGAGTTGAACCGCGTCAAGAATGGCGGCTACGGTAACAAGATCGAAGCCTTCGTTAACCTGCCCCTCAATGACAAGGTCGCCGCGCGTCTGGTCGGCTTCTATCAGCACGATGCGGGCTATATCGACAATGTCGCGGGCACCCGCACGTTCCTACCCCAGCCCGGCGGTAAGAGCGTTAGCAATGCCAAGTACGTCAAGAAAAACTACAATGATGTTGACGTCTATGGCGGTCGTGCAGCCCTAAAGGTTGACCTCGACAGTAACTGGACCGCAACGGCAACCCTGTTTGCTCAAGACCTCAAGAGCAACGGTACCTTTGGCTCTGACCCCAGCGTTGGTGATCTGCAGGTTCAGCACTTCAATGAAGAAAACCGCCATGACCGCTTCGCACAGGGTGCCCTGACCATCGAGGGCAAGATCGGTAACTGGGACACCAGCTATGCCGGCGCCTATATGAAGCGCAAGATCGACGCCAATACCGACTATACAGACTATGCTGAAGCCTATGACGCCCTCTATGCCGATTACGGCGGGATCGCGGGCTATCTCTATGTGACGGACAATGCCGGCAATCCGGTCATGCCCAGCCAGCGCATTGTCGGAGAGGATGATTTCACCAAGGAAAGCCACGAGTTCCGGATCTCCTCGCCGCAGGACAAGTCCCTGCGCATCGTCGGCGGCGCCTTCTACCAAATGCAGGAACACCTGATCCATCAGGACTATAAGGTCGCGGGCCTCGGCTCGGCTGTGTCCGTCAACGGTCTACCCGGTACCCTGTGGCTGACCCAACAGAACCGGATCGACAAGGACTATGCCGTTTTCGGTGAGGCCAGCTACGATATCCTGCCGAACCTGACCATCACCGGCGGTCTGCGCTCTTACAAATATGACAATTCGCTGATCGGCTTCTTCGGCTTTGGTCGCAACCCCGCTGGCCAGCCCTATAATGCCGCGGGCAGCTCCCGCACCGGCGTGGCGGGCTGCTATACCAGCACCGGTCAAACGGTTCGCGATGGTGGCACCGGGACCCTGTTGCCTGCCGCCGTCTCAGGCTCGCCCTGTACAAACCTTGGCACCTTCGTCAATGGCAAGGTGGAGCCCAAGCGGGTTAAGGACAGTGGCACGATCCATCGTCTGAACCTGACCTGGAAGCCATCCGACGATCAAATGGTCTACGCGACCTGGTCCAAGGGCTTCCGTCCCGGCGGCATCAACCGTCGTTCGACCATTGCCCCCTATGAGGCGGACTTCCTGACCAACACGGAGCTTGGCTTCAAGACCAGCTGGATGGATCGGAAGCTCAAGCTCAATGGCGCGGTCTATCTGCAAGACTGGAAGGAATTCCAGTTCGCGTTCTTGGGTCAAAACAGCTTCACCGAGATCCACAATGGCCCTGATGCGCGCATCAAGGGTATGGAGCTGGATGCCTCCTTCCGGGTCACAGATCGTCTCACCCTCTCGGGCAGTGGGTCCTATACAGATGCTAAGACCCAGCAGAACCTCTGCAAGATTGATGACCCGACCTACAGCTGTACAGGCGCTGGCAATGCGATCGCCGCTAAGAAGGGCACGCGACTGCCTGTCACGCCGAAGCTGAAGGCCAACATGATGGCGCGCTATGTCTATCCTCTGGCAAACGGGGATGCCTATTTCCAAGGGGTCGTGGTTAATCAAGGGTCCGCCACATCAGATGTTCGCTCACGTGAAGCGGCGCTGCTCGGGGATATCAAGGGTTACACCACCGTTGATGTGGCCTATGGCATTGATTGGCCTCGGTTCTCGGCCGAGGTCTATATTGACAACCTGCTCGACGAACGCGCTCAGTTGTCGCGCTATGTACAGTGTGGTCAGTGCTATTCGCGCCAATATATCGTTCCCAACACCCCCCAGACCTTCGGTCTGCGCGGTGGCTACAAGTTCTAAACCAACGGACTGAAAATTGAGGGCGGGGGTCTGAAAAAGGGCCCCCGCCCTTTTTCTTTGCGCGGGCAATTTGCCACTCGGCCATTTCATCCGGACGCAAGGTCTGTAAAATAGCCATCGGCCTTGGAATCGGGGCGCTGAGAGACGTTCAGGAAGTTGATATGACCGACCAGGCCCCCGCCGTCCCCGCCGAACTTCTGACCCTACGCAATAGCATCGACAATATTGATGCGGCCCTGATCCATATGCTGTCCGAACGGTTCAAATGTACTCAGCGCGTCGGCAAGCTGAAAGCCGAACTGAACCTGCCCAGCGCAGACCCCAAGCGCGAGGTGGAACAGGTCCAACGGCTTCGCGCCCTGGCCGAAACGGCCAATCTCGACCCTGATTTCGCAGAAAAATTCCTCGCCTTCGTGATCAAGGAAGTCATCCGCCATCACGACCAGTTCAAGGTGGGGTAAAGCCCCTACCCCGGCTTCGCCGGTACTTCCCCCAAAGGGGGAAGTGGCGCACAGCGCCGAAGGGGGCCTTCTTTTTATCGCGTCATTGCGAGCGTCGCGAAGCAACCCAGGGGGCTGACACGAACCAGAGTTGATATCCCCCTAGGTTGCTTCGGCGCGATGCGCCTCGCAATGACGACAAAGAGTTCTAAACCCGCCGCAGGAACGTCACCTGCGCGGCGCCATAGGTACGGTTGTCGAGGGTCTCATAGCCTTCCACGGTCACCGGCGGCTCATCAGCGGCCCGTTCCCAGACGCAGATGGCCCCGGGCGTGAGCCAGCCGCCGGACAGGAGGCCGCTGAGGGCCTTTTCGCCAAGGCCCTTGCGATAGGGCGGGTCGAGAAAGGCCAGATCGAAGGGCTCACCATCGCCTGCGGGCTTGAGCCCAAGGTCGGTGCAGTCGCGGCGGTGGATACGCGTGACCCCAAACAGGCCCATGGCGTCCGCATTTTCGCGGATCGCGCCTCTGGCGTCCGGGTCAGTCTCGACGAACAGGCAATAGGCTGCGTCGCGCGACAGGGCCTCAAAGCCCAGCGCGCCCGATCCGGCAAAGAGATCAATAATGCGCAGATCGACCAAGCCCGGTGACCAGTCGGCATGTTCAAGAATATTGAACACAGCCTGACGTGCGCGATCCGAGGTCGGGCGCGTGGCCTCGCCCTCGGGCGCCATC
>CANKPO010000180.1 GCA_947484535.1 Caulobacteraceae bacterium | reverse complement strand
GGTGATGGATCAGATCGTCGGCTTTCCGATCCATCGCGGCATATTGGGTTTGGGCCGCCGCTCTGGTCTCACCGATGGAGCGGCGCTGTTGGCGGGGTTGAGACCGGGCGCCCTGGTGGTCGGCTTAAGCGGCCTGTCCAACCATGACAATGTCGGCGGGATCTTTCGCAATGCCGCGGCCTTTGGGGTCGATGCGGTGGTGCTGGATAGTGACTGCTGTGATCCGCTCTATCGCAAGGCCATCCGCGTTTCCGTCGGCGGGGGCCTGCTTGTACCCTTCGTCCAGCTCGCGCCGGGGGGCGATATGGTCGAGCTGTTCGCGGCCCAAGGCTTTGACACCCTATCGCTGAGCCCATCGGGACGGGGGGAACTGGCCGACTGCCTCCGCCCTAAACGCTGCGCGGTGCTGTTTGGAGCCGAGGGGCCGGGACTGTCGGCCTCAGTACTGGCGCGGACCCAGACCGTGCGTCTGACCATGGCCGGTGGCTTTGACTCGCTGAACGTGGCGACCACCAGCGGCATTGTCCTGCATCATCTGACCCGCAAGGCCTGATGATCTAAGGCCCAGACAAGACTTAGGCCGGTTAGCTTTCGCCAACCGGCCTAAGAATTTCGTCAGAACCGAACGCGCCAGACCAAAGGTCAGTCGCGGCCAGTTATGGCTTTAGACAGCTTGCAGCTGGCCAGCAGACATCTTGCCGCTACGCTGATCCTTTTCGAGGACGTAGCTGATGCTTTGGCCTTCGTTCAGCGTACCCAAGCCAGCGCGTTCAACGGCCGAAATGTGCACGAAAACGTCGTTGCCGCCGTCGTTGGGTTGGATAAAGCCGAAGCCCTTTTGGCTGTTAAACCACTTCACGGTCCCGATGGACATAATAGAAACCTTTACGGCATAGAGTGACGTAGCGGCAAAGTTTGCGGCCACGATCAGAATTCGGCGGGGGTCAGGAGTTCAAGTCCGGCGCTCGATCCAGATCGAGCAGAGGAGAGCAACCGAACCATTTCGATATTCGACAGGCGGAGGGTCTCACCTAACTGCTCAATTAGCAAGGGAAATCGCGCTTGACCTGATTCGCCCCTCGAATCATTGACCTTACGGCATCGGCGCTGCGTGGCGAAGTTCCAGTCCACGGGCATGGCGGCGTTGGAATCCCTTCCAGACGGTCACCCCATTTGAGGCGGTGCTATAGGCCCCATAGGGTGCCTTTGGATCATAGGCCCAGACCCCATCATCTGACGCTATGGTTGCAACATTGAGATAGCTGTCGAGGTTGTCCTTGCCATTCAGGGCCCTGTTCAAGAAGGCCGTGATGAAGTGCAGATTGATGGCATTGATCCGGTCGGTCCGCCAGATCGGGTCGGCAAACCAGTCCTGATCCCAAAGCTGGCCCATCATCTCTTCGGGCACCGGACCGAGCCCGACCGAGTGGCCCGCCTCACGGAAGGTCAGCAGATAACGGTCCGAATTGACCGCGCCGCCAAAGATCGCCTTGGCACCGGTTGTGTAGTCCACCGTCTGATCATGATCGCCCGCAATGAGCAGCATGGGAGCCTTGATGTTGGCCAGACCCTCTGCGTTCCAAGCGCCCATCGCGCCCCCGGCTGGGGCCATGGCGACGATGGCCTTGACGCCCGCGACCTTGCTCAAGGTCTCATCAGGACCACCCTTGGCAATCTTGGCGACCTCTTGGCCGGGGCCGCCGCCAAAGCGAATGGTTGGCCCATTGGCATCGAGCGATGCGCCTCCTGCCGTGACCACGCCATAGCCGCCCATCGAATAGCCGATCAGGGCAACCTTGCTTGGATCAATCTGATCACCGAGCAGGGCCGGAAGCGTGCGCGCAACATAGCCAATATCGAGCGGACGGCGCAGGAAGGGCGCGGACCGAACCACGGCGCTGGAACGGTCAGGATCAGGGTCCTGATGATAGATGGCCGCAACGACATAGCCCTTGGAGGCGAGGTTTTCGGTCAGCCAGGTCATGCCAATGGGCGTGTTGCTATAGCCATGGGAGACAATGACCAGCGGATGGCCAGAACCTTCAGGCTTGGCGTTCTTGACGGCTAGACCCGGAACGGTGAAGGCGGCGGCGGGGCGGGGCGGCTCACCGCGAAATTCAGAGCTATAGGTGATGGGCTTGGCGCGCTTTGAGGCGGTGGCTGGATACCAGATGTCGATCCGTAAGGTGCGATCGGTCTTGGGAATGGCACCGGTCTTGGCGTCAAACAGTTCCAGATTGGCCTGCTGCGGCTCGATCAGGGTCAGGGTCTTATAGCCGACCGCATGGGAGCCGAGGGCCGCAAGTTCTGGCGCATCGACGCCCGGACGACTGGGCGGGGAGGCGGCGAAGGCAGCCGATGTGGTAAGGGACAGGATGATGGCCAGGGGCAGGAAGGGACGCGTCATCCGGGACCTCAATGTCTAGGGCGTTGAACCTGCCAAACAGGTCGTCAAGCCGTTCAAGATCTGAGCCTTATGCCAGTCTGTGGGGGCTTTGTCATATCGGAGGGAAAGATCGATAATTCAGAGGCTTCAGTCAAAATGCAGAGCTTTTCGCGCCGGGCATCTCGCAAAAAAGCGCTGCATCGAAAAATGTTATGACTTTCTGTCGGTTTGCGCCGTGGATTTTGACCGGCTCTGGCCTATCGTCGGCCGCTGTTCATCGCCAGACCCGTCGCTGATCTAAAGGACCAAGCATGACCCTTCTGAAATCCTATATTGACGGGCGTTGGGTGTTGCCGATCAGCGGCAAGGCCAAGATGGATGTGATCAATCCCGCCACCGAAGAGGTGGTTGCCGAGATCGCCATCTGCGAGGCCGATGATGTGGATCTGGCGGTCATGGCCGCGCGCCGTGCCTTCGCCGAGTTTGGCCTGACGACCTATGCCGAGCGTAAGGTGCTGGTGCAAAAGCTGATCGCCATCTTCGAGCGGCGCTATGACGAGATGGTCACGGCCATCACGACCGAGATGGGGGCTCCCTTTGATCTGTCGCACAGCAGCCAAGCCGCCTGCGGTCCCGGCCATCTGGACGCCACCTTGCAGGCCGCTGACGCGCTGGATTGGGAACGCAAGATGGGCTCCAGCGCCAATCTGATCCAAGAGCCGGTCGGGGTCTGCGTCCTGATCACGCCGTGGAACTGGCCGATCAATCAGCTGGCCGCCAAGATTGGTCCGGCCCTGACCGCGGGCTGCACCATCGTGCTCAAGCCAAGTGAAGTCTCGCCCCTGTCGGCGCAGCTTTTCGCTGAATTTATCGATGAGGCGGGCTTCCCCGCTGGCGTGTTCAATATGGTCCATGGCACGGGTGCCTCGGTCGGCAACGCCTTAACCAGCCACCCTGAGGTCGATATGGTCTCCTTCACCGGCTCGACCAAGGCCGGGATCATGGTCGCCAAGTCTGCTGCCGACACGGTCAAGCGGGTGTCGCAAGAGTTGGGCGGCAAGTCTCCGAACATCGTCTTTGCCGATAGTGACCTTGAGGCAGCCGTCGAGCGCGGCGTGCGCCACTGTTTCAACAATAGCGGCCAGTCCTGTAACGCCCCGACCCGGATGTTGGTCGAGGCCTCGGTCTATGAGCGTGTCGTCGAGATCGCGGCCAAGGTCGCCTCGACCGTGACCCTGGGCGATCCCATGCAGCCTGGCCCCCATCTGGGACCCGTGGTCAGCAAGATCCAGTTCGATAAGATCCAGCACCTGATCCAGGTCGGGATCGACGAGGGCGCGCGGGTTGTTGCGGGCGGTGTGGGTAAGCCCTCTGGGTTCGAGCGCGGCTACTATGTCAAGCCAACCATCTTTGCCGATGTGAACAATCAGATGACCATTGCCCGCGAAGAGGTCTTTGGCCCAGTCCTGTGCCTTATCGCCTTTGCCGATGTGGACGAGGCCATCGCCATCGCCAATGACACGCCCTATGGCCTCGCCGCCTATATTCAGTGTGCGGACAAGGACAAGGCCCGCTATGTGGCGCGCCGCATCCGGGCCGGCAGCGTCCATCTAAACGGCGCGGGCCAAGACTATTGCTCGCCCTTTGGCGGCTTTAAACAGTCGGGCAATGGCCGCGAGTGGGGCGAGTTCGGCCTGCATGATTTTATCGAATATAAGTCCGTCAACGGCTTTTACGCATAAGGCGCGGGTCCATGAAACTGACCGATATCAAGACCTTCGTGGTCGGCAATCCTCCGCCCCATTTCGGCGGACGCTATTTTGTCTTTGTGAAGCTGACCACGGACAGCAATGTCTCAGGCATTGGCGAGGCCTATTGCGTGCCCTTCAGTCCGCATCTGGTGGCCAAGATGATCGAGGATGTGTTTGATCGCTATGTGCGCGGTCAGGACCCGCACGACATCGAGGTCATGTGGCGCCG
>CANKPO010000179.1 GCA_947484535.1 Caulobacteraceae bacterium | reverse complement strand
GTGCGGATCGTGCTTTGGAATCCCGCTCGCCAAGGGGTTCTGGCCTTTGGCTCGTCCGATCCAGACGGCTTTACCCCCGATATGGGCGCAGAACTGGTCGCCTTCTTAGCGCGGGTGGTGGAACGGACGGCAGAACGATGGCCGGTGCTCTAGACCCGCCTAGTGATCTGAGCACGGCCCAAGACGGGCTCCGCGCTTGGCTGACCTATATGGACCATGAGCGTCGCTCCTCGCCCCGCACCCTTCGGGCCTATGGCGACTGTGTTAGGCCCTATCTCTATTTCATCGAGACCCATCGCGGCGAGCCCCTGCGCTTTGCCGATCTCGGAGGGATCACCGCTGCCGAGGTGCGGTCCTATCTGGCCAGCCGCGTTCAATGCCAGCGGCCCCTATCGCCGCGCTCTCTATCGCAGGCCCTATCGGCCATCCGCTCGTTCCATCGCTGGCTTGATCGGCGCATGGGCATGCCCAATGCCGCCATGAGCCTCGTGCGTGGCCCCAAGGTCAAACCGGGCGTGCCGCGTCCCGTCAGCGAGGATCAGGCCTTTGGTCTGATCGAGGAGGCGGCTGGCGATCTGGAGCACGAACCGTGGGAGGTGGCGCGCGACTGCGCCGTTCTGACCCTGCTCTATGGCTGCGGCCTGCGCATCTCCGAGGCCCTGTCCCTGACCTTCGCCGATGCACCGCTGCAAGGTTCAGTACGGATCACCGGCAAGGGCGGCAAGACCCGCATTGTGCCGGTCCTGCCTGCGGTCACTGAGGCGGTAGACATCTATCTAGCCGAGGTGCCGTTCAAACTTGCGCCCGAAGACGCCCTGTTTCGGGCCAAGCGCGGCGGTCCCTATAGTCCGCGCCATGCTCAGGCCCTGATGCAAAATCTACGCGGCCGATTGGGACTGCCCGACAGCGCCACGCCTCATGCTCTGAGGCACTCTTTCGCCACCCATCTGTTGGGCGCGGGAGCCGACCTGCGGGCCATTCAGGACCTACTTGGCCACGCCTCCCTCTCCACCACCCAGCGCTATACGGATGTCGATGCGGCGGGCCTGATGGCCGCCTACGAAAAGGCGCACCCCCATGCGTGAGGATGCGCCCAAGATCGTCTGATGGGGTGAGGCCTGACTTAGGCCTGCATGGTCCAGCCCTCGACGCCCATGGCCGCTTGGCGCAGGGCTTCGGAGCGGGTGGGGTGGGGGTGGCTGGTGCGGGCCACATCTTCGGACGAGGCCGAGAACTCCATGGCCACGCAATATTCGCCGATCATCTCGCCGACCTGCGGGCCGATCATATGGACGCCGAGGATCTGGTCGGTGGTGGCATCGGCCAGCACCTTCACAAAGCCTTCGCCCTCATGATTGACCTTGGCGCGGCTATTGGCGGTGAAGGGGAACTTGCCGGACTTGTAGGCAATACCTGCGGCCTTCAGCTCTTCCTCATTCTTGCCGACCCAAGCCACTTCCGGGAAGGTGTAGACGACGCTGGGGACCAGATCATAGTTCACGTGACCAGCCTTGCCCGCGATCAGCTCGATACAGGCGACGCCGTCATCCTCGGCCTTGTGGGCCAGCATGGGGCCATAGGTGGCATCCCCCACGACCCAGACGCCCGGGGCCGAGGTCTTGAAATGGTCATTGGCAATGAAGCCGCGCTTGTCCGGCACGATCCCGACCGTCTCAAGGCCCAGACCCTCGGTAAAGGGACGACGGCCAATGGCCACCAGAACATAGTCTGCATTCAAGGTCTCGGCCGCGCCGCCCGCCGAAGGCTCAACCGTTAGGGCCACGCCCGTCTTTGACGCCTTAGCTGCTGTGACCTTGGTGCCGAGCTTGAACTTGACGCCCTGCTTGGTCAGGATGCGCTGGAAGGTCTTGGCGGTTTCGGCGTCCATGCCCGGGGTGATGCGGTCGAGATATTCCACCACCGTGACCTCGGCCCCAAGGCGGCGCCAGACCGAGCCGAGCTCTAGCCCGATGATGCCTGCGCCAATGACGACCATGGACTTGGGGATTTCAGGAATGACAAGAGCGCCGGTCGAATCGATGATCCGCTTTTGATCGACATCGACGCCCGGCAGCGGCGTGGGCTCAGAACCCGTGGCGATGACAATGTTGGCGGCTTCGAGCACCGTCTCGGTGCCGTCGTCGGCCTTGACAGCGACCTTACCCGGACCGGCAATACTGCCCCAGCCCTTGATATAGTCGACCTTGTTCTTCTTGAGCAGGAACTCAATGCCCTTGGTCAGGGCCAAAACGCTGTCGGCCTTCTGTTGCAGCATGACCGGCAGATTGACCGTGACCTTGCCGTCTATGCCCATCTTGGCGAAATCCTTGTTCGCCAGTTCATAGAGCTCAGAAGCATGCAACATCGCCTTAGACGGGATGCAGCCGACATTCAGGCAGGTGCCGCCAAGGGTGCCACGCCCCTCGATACAGGCGACCTTGAGGCCAAGCTGACCGGCGCGGATCGCCGCATTGTAGCCGCCGGGGCCGCCCCCGATAATGACGACGTCGTACTGGGCCATGAGCTTTAATCCGCTTTGGGTCGTTGATAGATCAATGAAAAGAAACGGTAAGGACCGGTGGACCCGGCCCGCCGATTAGAGGTTCAGCAGCAGGCGCTGTGGATCTTCGATATAGTCCTTCACCTTGACCAGGAAGGTCACGGCACCTTGGCCATCAACCACGCGATGGTCATAGCTGAGGGCCAGATACATCATCGGACGCACGACAATCTGACCGCCGACCACCATCGGACGGTCCTGAATCTTGTGCATGCCCAAGATGCCCGACTGAGGCGCATTGAGGATCGGGGTCGACATTAGCGAGCCATAGACACCGCCATTAGAGATGGTGAAGGTGCCGCCCTGCATGTCGTCGATCGACAGTTGGCCGTCGCGGGCCTTCTTGCCCAGAGCACCAATAGCCTTTTCGATACCGGCAAGACTGAGGGTCTCAGCATCACGCACCACCGGCACGACCAGACCCTTTTCGGTGCCGACCGCAACGCCGATATCATAATGGTTCTTATAGATCAGGTCGGTGCCGTCGATCTCGGCATTGACGTCGGGCACGTCCTTGAGCGCCTCGACGCAGGCCTTCACGAAAAAGGACATGAAGCCGAGTTTCACGCCGTGACGCTTTTCAAAAACGTCCTTGTACTGGTTACGCAGGGCCATGACCGCGCTCATATCGACCTCGTTGAAGGTCGTCAGCATGGCGGCGGTGTTCTGAGCTTCCTTCAGGCGCCGGGCGATGGTCTGGCGCAGGCGGGTCATCTTGACCCGATCTTCACGCTCATGAACCGGACGCGGTGCAGAGGGGGCGGCGGCGACGACAGGGGCCGCGGCGCGGGCTTCAAGAGCCGCCAAAGCGTCGCCCTTGGTCACCCGGCCATCCTTGCCAGACCCGGCAACGGTGCTGGTGTCGAGACCGGTCTCAGCAGCAATGCGGCGGACCGATGGGGCAACAGGAGCGGCTGCCGCCACGGCGGGGGCCGGAGCAGGTGCAGGCGCTGGAGCCGCGACAGGGGCAGGGGCCGAGGGGCTCGCCGCCGCGCCAGCGGTCACCCGCCCGAGCAGAGCGCCCGGAAGGACCGTATCGCCCTCAGCGGCCACGATCTCGGTCAAGACACCGTCAGCCGGAGAGACGACCTCGAGGCTGACCTTGTCGGTTTCCAGCTCGATCAGCATCTCGTCACGCTTGACCGCATCGCCAACCTTTTTGGTCCAGCGGGCCACGGTCGCTTCGGCAACGGACTCGCCAAGGGCGGGGGTCATGATGTCGGCCATCGGTCTATCTACTCCAGTCAAAACGGCAGGACGCTCTCGCGCCCCAAGGGTGGGCCTCGCTTAGGCGAAGGCCTCACCGAGGAAGGTTTCAAGTTCTTTCACGTGGCGGCTCATCAGGCCCGCAGCGGTCGAGGCCGAGGCCGGACGTCCGACATAACGGGCGCGCTTGGCCTTGATCTTCATCTTGGCCAGGGTCAGCTCGATCCAAGGATCCACGAAGGTCCAGGCCCCCATGTTCTTCGGCTCTTCCTGGCACCAGACCAGTTCCGCATTCTTGAAGCGCGCCAGCTCCTTGGTCACAGACTTAACGGGCCAGGGATAGAACTGTTCCAAGCGCAGCAGATAGACATCATCAATGCCGCGCTTTTCGCGATCTTCTAGCAGGTCATAATAGACCTTACCCGAGCACATGATCACGCGGCGGATCTGATCGTCCGACTTCAGCTTGGTCGAGGTCAGGGCCGGATTGATCTCGGCATCATCCCAAAGGACGCGGTGGAAGGACGAGCCGTCAGCCATTTCCGTCAGCTTAGAGACCGCCTTCTTGTGACGCAGCAAGGACTTGGGCGTCATGACCACCAAGGG
>CANKPO010000178.1 GCA_947484535.1 Caulobacteraceae bacterium | reverse complement strand
CTCTTCGCGGCGATCCTGACAAAAGTCGATATCGAAGTCGGGCATCGAGACCCGCTCTGGGTTCAAGAACCGCTCAAACAGCAGACCAAACCGCAGAGGGTCCAGATCCGTAATGGTCAGGGCCCAGGCGACAAGAGAGCCCGCGCCCGAACCGCGTCCCGGCCCCACCGGAATACCGTGCGCCTTGGCCCACTTGATAAAGTCCGACACGATCAAGAAATAGCCGGGGAAACCCATATTGATGATGACGGCAATTTCCCGCTCGAGCCGGTCCCAATAGTCCTGTTCCGGCGCGGCCAACTGATGAACAGCAAAGCGAGCACGCAGACCTTCACGGGCCTGATGGGCCATCTCGTCGGGCTCTGATCGCCCGCCGACGGTCGGAAAGCTCGGCAAGATCGGGTCATGCTTGTTGACCATGAAGGCGCAGCGTTTGGCGATATCGATAGTGTTGTCGCAGGCCTCGGGCAGATCGGCGAAAAGCTGGCGCATTTCAGCCACGGACTTAAAGCCATGTTCGGGCGTGACCCGGCGGCGCTCCTCTTGGCCAACAAAACTGCCGTCCGAGATACAGAGCAGCGCATCATGGGCGCTATAGAGATCGCGCCCGACAAAATAGACATCGTTGGTGGCGACCAAAGGCACATCATGCTCATAGGCATAGGCCACCAGATGGGGCTCAGCCGCTGCCTCGTGCGCCGTACCGTGGCGCTGCAGCTCGACATAGAACCGATCGCCAAAGACGGCCCTCATGGTGTCAAGCGCGGCCACGGCCTCGGACTTACGCCCCACCGCAAAGAGCGGATCCACCGGACCGTCGGGGCCACCAGATAGGAGGATCAGTCCTTCATTATGGGCGACGATCTTGTCCCAAGATACGGATGGCTCGGCCTCACCGCCGCCGTCGAGATAGGCCGACGAGGACAGGGCCGAGAGGTTCAGATAGCCCTGCT
This sequence comes from Caulobacteraceae bacterium, assembly GCA_947484535.1. Classification (GTDB taxonomy): domain Bacteria; phylum Pseudomonadota; class Alphaproteobacteria; order Caulobacterales; family Caulobacteraceae; genus CAISGS01. The sequence goes on along the minus strand of CANKPO010000178.1, from coordinate 3,421 downwards.
CATTTTGCGCCAGCAGCACCACGGTCGGCACCCGCGCCCAGCGCTCTGGCTGGCCCTCGCCAATGCCATAAACCGCTAGGGCCACCCCAATAATGGGCTGAACCCCAGCCTCCTTGGTGGCAACGGAATATTCAAGCGCGCCAAACAGATTGGTCCGGTCGGTCAGGGCTGCGGCGGGCATACCGGCCTTGGCCGCTAGCTCACCGATGGCATCGGCCTTGATCGCGCCCTCCAGCAAGGAATAGGCCGAGCGGACACGAAGATGGACAAAGCCCCGTTCCCCAACATCCGCCATGCTCAACCCCTTTTGCCATCAGCGCATCATCATCGACTCACCCGACCAGATGCGCAACCGAGCACACCATCCAAACGAACCCTGTGACAGATGCAAGCGACAGCGTGTCTCGCGCCAACTGGATCATAATTTAACTCCCAGATTTGTTCCTTATATGTTCTATATTCTGGTTTTGTTCTCATCGCAAGGGCTGTTTTAAACGGAATGTTCGATCTGGAAGTCGAATAGATTCAGCAGGGCTGCCTACCCCACCGCCTCCAACCGCCCGTCCTTCAAGGTGAACACCCGGTCCATATGCCGGGCGAGGTCCATATTGTGGGTGGCGATGAGGGCGGCGACGCCGGTGTCTCGCACGAGGGCGAATAGGTTGGCGATGACGGCGCTGGAGGTGGCGGGGTCGAGATTGCCGGTGGGTTCGTCGGCCAGCAGGATACGGGGGCGATTGGCCAAGGCGCGGGCGATGGCGACGCGCTGCTGCTCTCCGCCGGAGAGCTGGGCGGGCTGGTGGTTCAGACGCTCGGCAAGGCCCAGATGGGACAGGAGCTCACCGGCCCTCTGGCGGGCCTCGGGCTGGCGCGTCCCAGCGATCATCTGCGGCAAGGCGACATTGTCTCTGGCGCTGAACTCGGCCAGCAGGTGATGGAACTGATAGACAAAGCCGATCTGGTTCAGACGCACCTGGGTGCGGGCCTTCTCGCTCATGCCGGTGCAGTCCTGCCCGCCGATCAGCAACTGCCCCGCCGTGGGCCGCTCCAACAGGCCAGCGGCGTGAAGCAGCGAGGACTTACCCGACCCCGACGGTCCGATCAGGCCAACCAGCTCGCCCGGAAAGAGGTCCAGATCAATGGATTTGAGCACCTCAAGCTGCCGGTCGCCCGAGCGATAGGTGCGCACAATGCCGCGAAGGCTGAGGGCGGGGGCGGCATCACTCATAGCGCAGCCCCTCAACCGGATCGAGCCGCGAGGCCCGCCAGGCCGGTGGCAAGGTCGCCAGAACCGACATCAAAAGAGCCCAGAAGGTCACGGTTACCACCTCGGCCCAATCGATCTTGGCCGGAATATGGGCGAGGAAATAGACATCGGCGCTGAATACGGTTGCGCCGCTTACCCACTCCACAAACTGCTGGATCTCGGCAATGAAGGTGCAAAACAGCACCCCGACGACCAGACCGGCGAGCGTTCCCGCCGCGCCAATACTGGCTCCGGCCATAAAGAAGATGCGCATGATCGCCCCCTGCCCGGCCCCCATGGTCCGCAGGATGGCAATGTCGCGGCCCTTGTTCTTTACCAGCATGACCAGGCCCGAGATAATGTTCATGGCCGCGATGGCGACGATCAGCATCAGGATCAGCCGCATGACATTGCGCTCGACCTGAAGGGCGTTGAAGAAGCTCTGATTACGGTCGCGCCAGTCGGTGACGAGGGCGAAGGATCCAGCCTCCCGAGCGACCTGTGGCTTGATGTCGGTTAACTGATCAACATCGGCCAGCTTGACCTCGATCACGTCAACCCCATTGTCGCGGCCAAAGAACAGCTGCGATTGCGACAGGGGCATATAGAGGAAGGCCTGATCATATTCGCTCATGCCGATGCTGAATATGGCCCCGACCGTGTAGGTCTTGCGTCTTGGTGTCCCACCAAAGGCGGTGGCGCCGCCTGTGGGTGAGATCAGGGTAATGGGATCGCCCGGCCCGACGCCCATATTGGCCGCCAGTCGGTCGCCAATCAGGATCTCATCGCCGCCATAGTCGCCCTGACCAAAGCCCTTGGTCGAGCCGCCCCTGATGTTGCCGGTGATGATCTCGATCGATTTGAGATCTTGCGGGGTCACGCCACGCACGACGGCGCCGGAGATTTGGCCCTGCCCCACGACCATGACCTGAGCCTCGACCATCGGAATAACCTGCGCCACGCCCGGAATGGCGCGGATGCGGGCGATGGTCTCATCGCGATCTGGCCGGGTGAGTAACTCGCCGCCGACATAGAGATGGCCATTAAAACCAAGGATGCGAGACAAGAGCTCAGTGCGAAAGCCGTTCATCACCGACATGACGATGATCAAAACGGCCACGGCCAGCGTAATGCCAACAAAGGAGATGCCGGAGATCAGGGCCACGCCGCCATTCTGACGCTTGGTGCGCAGATAGCGACCCGCAAGCTGCCGTTCCCACAGGGAAAAAGGTCCCGCCGAACGGCTTGAGAGGCCCTCGCCTTGCCCCATCCCTATGAACCAGCCTTTGCGCTTAGCAAGTTGAGGGCTGCGTCCAGCGACAGGGATTGCCGCTCACCAGTCGCGCGGTTCTTGATCTCGACCTCACCAGAGGCCAGCCCCTTGGGGCCGATGATCAACTGCCAAGGCACGCCGATCAGGTCCATGGTCGCGAACTTGGCCCCAACGCGCTCGGCCGTGTCGTCCAGCAAGGGTTCCTTGCCCGCTGCAGTCAGATGGTCATAGGCCTGCTGACAGGCCGCATCGACGGCCTCATCGCCCGGACGCAGATTGATCACCGCCACGCCAAAGGGCGCGACCGATTCAGGCCAGATGATGCCATTATCGTCGTGACTGGCCTCGATGATCGCGCCCAGCAGGCGCGAAACGCCGACGCCATAGCTGCCCATATGGACCGGACGCTCGACCCCGTCAGGACCTGCGACGACGGCCTTCATGGGCACGGAATATTTTTCACCGAAATAGAAGATGTGGCCGACCTCGATGCCGCGCGCGGACAGGCGCATCTCTTCGGGGACTTCGGCGTCGAAGCGGGCGGCGTCATGCATCTCTTCGGTCGCGGCATAGAGGCTCGTGCGCTGATCAACCAGATGCTGCAGGTCGCTGTCCCAGTCCTGATCGGTGCCAGGAGGGCCCATCTCGACCAGATCACGATGACAGAAGACTTCGCTTTCGCCCGTATCGGCCAGCACGATGAACTCGTGGCTCAAATCACCGCCGATGGGGCCCGTGTCAGCGCGCATCGGCACGACCTTGAGGCCCATGCGGGCATAGAGGTTCAGATAGGCGACAAACATGCGGTTGTAGGACCGCTTGGCCGCGGCCTCGTCGACGTCGAAGGAATAGGCGTCCTTCATCAGGAACTCCCGGCCCCGCATGACACCAAAGCGTGGGCG
>CANKPO010000177.1 GCA_947484535.1 Caulobacteraceae bacterium | reverse complement strand
GGCTTGGTGTCTGGCCACATGGAGCAGGAACGGATCGATCCGCAGGGCCATGAACAGATCGTCGGTGGCAAATTGCTGAGCAAGGCCAGCATCACCCGCTGTCGCCGCGTGAATTTGCACCAGGCTGCGACCCAGTGCTCCGGCAAAGTCCGGATCAACCCTGCCCTTCAGCAATTCCTCTTTCCAGACCGGATGGGTTTCGATGGGCAGATAGCCCATGACGAAGATATGGCGCTCAGGAAGCTCCGCGATCACCTCAGGCACCAGATCGGCACTAACCCGGGCGCGCACGAGCTTGAGCCACTGGACTTCGAAGGCCGACCGATCAGCCGATGCGAGCCACTCGGTCGGGACGCGCAACTGTGACAGAGCCTTTTTGATCACAAGGACACGGCCATCGGCGGTCTCGACCTTGGCCACATCGCAGGACACGCCGCCGGTCATGAAGCTGAACCGGGGCTGCTCGTCGGCCTTGATCAAGCCAAGGTCTAAAAGAGCCTCGCATAGGTCGGCTGTATCATCCATCTTGACGGGCCCTACAGACGCTCGGAACAGATCAGGACCGCGCCCTCACCCACTCACAGATCAGATCAGCGGCCGCGTGACGATTGGCCAACGAGTCCTCGAAATAGTGTGCGCCAGGGACCATAGCCAAGGTCTTATCGCTGGAACCGATGCTGTTGTAGATCTTGTGCGCATCGGAGGGAAAGACGCCCGTATCGGCCAAACCCTGCACCACCAACGCAGGCAAGCGGAACTTCGCCAACTGCTCGCCCCCACGGCAGCGCGAGGTTTCAAGGCTCCACATAGACAGCCAAGTCTTGAGCGTATTGGCTCGCCCGATGCTCGGTGAGCGATTGGCGATGGCCGGATGGCCGCGATAGCAGGACTGGGGCAGCCGATCAGACGGATCAATGGTCGGATCCATCATCCGCAAATCGCCCCAGATGCGAAAGAGCGGGAAGATCCGATCTGGAATACCCTCATCATTGAGCCGCTTAAGCTCGATCTTGGCCCAGTCGGTGATTTTCTGATTGCGGGCGATCTGCGCGGCCTTGTAACGCGCGATGAAGTCAGCACTGTAGGGCGGCTTATTTTTAGGGCTGAACGGGTCCAGAGAGGGATCCGTCGCGACCGGATCGTTCTCATCGATCACAGAGCCATCCATCCAGTCGGTCAGCACCTCTGGACGACCTTGATGGGCATTGAGCGACACATAGAGATCGGCTTGGGGCAGATCGGCCAGCGCGGCCTTGCCCGCCTTGTTGAGCAGGTCGCCCAAGGTTGGGGCAATGGCTTCAGCCTGATAGGCCCCCATCAAAGACCCGCCGCCTGAATTGCCAAGAATGACGACCGTCTCGACGCCCGCCCGTTCCTTCAGCCACTTCACGCCGACGCCAATATCGATCACGGCATGTTCGAGCAGGAACTGATCTTCAAAGCCGCGATAACGCGTGTTCCAACCGAGAAATCCGAAGCCCTGATTGGCTAGAAAGGGCGCGATATAATGCTCTGAAAAGTCGACATTATAGTGGGTTGCGATGAAGGCGACCTTGGGCCGCTTGCCCTTTGGCGTCCAGTAGATCCCTTGACACGGATGCCCGCCAGCCTGAATGCGCGGCGCGGTGGGCGATGGAAAGCCTAGGAACTGCGCATCAACGCGCGCCAACAACTCGTCTTCGGTGAGCATCGATTTTCCCTACAATCAGACCAGAGAGTCTAGGCCCCCAGTCTGCTGCGTGACGAGACCCTATTCAAGCCGCTCGCCATATTTATTCGATATCTAACCAATTTAAGGGCCTAGAGCCACCGCCATCACCGACAACGACGGTTCAGCGATTAAAGACCGCCACGCCCTGAACGAAATAGTCGCCCGTATTGAAGTCGTAGCTCATGCCGACATGGCTCGCAGGCTTGGCAGGGTTGTTTCCATAGAACATCACCGTACCCAAGCCATTGCAGGTTGCTGTGCAAATGTTGATCGAGCCGCCCGTCCGATCCACTGCGGTCGCAATGCCAATCTGGCTACCGGCAACGAGAGCGCTGGTCGAGTTGAATTTCATATCGAAGAACCCGTAGAGCTGGTCGCGATTGAGGTAGAGGTTCAAGGTGCCGGACAACTTCGCGGCTAGGAGGTCTGCGGTCAGTTTTCCGCCGGTTACGGCCCATCCACCCGCAGCGTCGGCTCTGGCCTCTGTCGGCACCGTCGCGCCGATCAGGTTGAACTCATAGACGCCGCCGGTCGGCAGGGTCTTGCTGGTGTCGCCAACCAACCAATGGAACCCTTGGTTTGCGTTCAATGTTAGAGGTGTGATCCGGTTCGGACTACCGCTCCAGCCGCCAATCAAAAGCGTACCATCCGCCCATCGGCCCCAAGCCACGACCGACTGGTCGCTGCCGCCCTCAAGCTGTCGGGCCGTATAGCCCTTTATCACATAGCCAAGAAAGTTGGGGATCGGGGGATAGGTCACCGCCACGAGCTTGCCGTCGGTATAGGTCGCCTTCATCCCACGAATGAAGTTCTCGACATTTCGTTCGCTGGTAACTGGATTATACTCCGCCGACTGAAAGGACAGGGACGAGACCGTACTATCCAGTGGCGATCCGTTACCCTGGTCGGTTTTGTTGAAGATCACCGTCGGTACGCTCAACACATCAGCCTGCTGTGGTGGCGGCAGCCGAACCTGTGCGACCGTTTCCACCGGAGCACTCTGGACAATCTGAACGGGGGCAGCGGGGGCTTCGATAGGGGCGTCTGGAGCCTCAACAGCCTCAGTAGACTTACCCATCCCGCCCTCAGCCGCGGGCTCCGCTAAGAAGTTGGGTTGCACGGGCAAGCGAACAACAGGCGACACCGCGCTGGCCACGTAGAACACTTGAGAGACGAGAAGATCACTCTCGCCGGCCTGATTGGTGATCACCACCTGACCCTCGTAGACGGCACCATACAGTCCTGAATTTGCCAAGGCCCCCGTATCTTGGAAACATTGATCGATGCAATCGAGGAGATCGAAACCAGTGCCTCGGATACCGATCGTCGCAACGCGGGTGTTGACCTTAATCGCGTCCGGATTGGCCTTAGCAATCGCACCGGTCATCACCCGTGCACCACCCTTGACCAGGGTGGTCACATTGCTCATGGACGCGGGACGCGCATCCTTGCTGTAGCTATAACTTTCTATACGAAACTCAGATTTTTCACGAACGGCGACCATGCCCCCGTCTTGGAACCAGAGTTGCGCGCTAGACCCTGGAGCCGTGCGGATCACATCGCCAGCGCGCAGATCAAGCCCGCCTCTTGCCGGTGAAACCGCACCGCCGCGGACCAGTTGAACCGAGCCTGCTGCGAGCACGATACGACCGGCGCTGGCCACAGCCTGGGCCTGAGCTGAAAGCGGCACCAGCACGACGAAGGCTAGAACTGTGCAGAGCTTGATCAAGAATGGCATATGACGCCGCATCTCTACCACTCCTTCCGAAGGACGATCTTAACCTGGTTCTGCCGGAACTGGTAAAGTGGCATATTGGCATCATCCTCGGAGGCTTGCGCCTCTAGGCGGATGGTCAACCCCTTTTGCAGCTCGTACTGAAGCTTAACCTCAGCGGACTTGAACCAATCATTGCGCCGGTTCAGGAACAGGGGATCGGCTGCATCATAGTCCCAACGCGACAGACCCCCGCCGACGGAAAAGGACCAGAAGGGCGCTGGAACAATAGCCACGCTGACATTGCTGCCAATAATCTTGCGCGAGAAGTCATCCCGCCCACGGTCGTTCTCTTCTTGGGCATAGTAGCCAAGAACAGAGACAACTGGCTTCATGGGGAGGTTAAAACTGCGGTCCAAACCAATGCTGGCAGAATAGAGGTTTCCCGACCGATTCTCGTTGATCCCGCTGTAGGTCAGTTGTTGGAAACTGGCATCGCTGAGCAGTTTGGTCTGGGGCGAGAGCGTTTTGCGGAAAGATATGTTTGCCCCTAGGGTCTCGCGAAACTTCAACCCATCCAGATAGGTCACGCCATAGGTCGGCCCGACCGTCAGCGTGAGATCCTTGCTCATCTGTCCGATGGACAGATTGCCAATGAGCGTACCGACATCATAGCCCTTGATCTGGGCGTGGTTGCGATAGTTACCGGTCAAGCTCGCTAAGGCTTGGAAGTTCTCCTTGATGGGCACGTTCACAAAGGCACCGCCCGTCGCTTCACTGAGGAGTGACGATTTCTGAAGCGCATCATTACTGAGTTTCACATCGCCAAAGAACGGCAGCTTTACGTCCGCGCCACCGACCCCGCTGTTGACATTGCTGTTATAGCCGACACCGCCTTCAAAGAAGGCTCCATAAGTCGTTTCGACCTTGTCTCGCTTAAGTCGGATGACCGC
>CANKPO010000176.1 GCA_947484535.1 Caulobacteraceae bacterium | reverse complement strand
TGGTTCTGCGCGAGGTTGATCCGGCCGTGATCCTTAAGCTGATCCCCGAACATAGGGTCAATCACGCCTTCCTCGCGCCCGTGATCATCAATATGGTCCTGCAGACGCCGGGCTGCGCCGAGACCGATTTTTCTAGCCTGCAGCGCATCTTCTACGGGGCCTCGCCGATCTCGGAGTCGGTTCTGCTGGCGGCCAAGAAGCAGTTTGCCTGTTCCTTCACCCAACTCTACGGCTTGACCGAGACCATCGGCGGCGGCTGTGTCCTGACCCCGGAAGATCATGATCTTCGCACAGACAAGCTGCGCGCCTGCGGTCGGCCTTGGCCCGGCTACGAGGTGCGTGTCCGAAATGGCGATGAGACCGCCGCGGTGATGGAGGTCGGCGAGATCGAGATCCGCTCGGCGGGCGTCATGAAGGGCTATTGGAACCGTCCTGAAGCCACCGCTGAGGCCATCGATGCCGACGGCTGGTTCAAGTCGGGCGATGCGGGCTATTTCGACGCCGACGGCTATCTCTACATCCATGACCGGGTGAAGGACATGATCGTCACCGGCGGGGAGAATGTCTATCCCGCCGAGGTCGAGAACGCGCTCTATAGCCATCCCAGCGTCGCCGATGCGGCGGTCATTGGCGTGCCTGACGACAAGTGGGGCGAGGCGGTCAAGGCGGTCGTGGTCCTGCGCCCCGGCTTTGAGGCCGATGCCGCCGCCATCATCGCTCACTGCCGAGGCCTGATCGCAGGCTACAAGGTGCCCAAGACCGTCGACTTCACCGACGCCCTACCGCGCAATCCCTCTGGCAAGGTCCTACGCCGCGAACTGCGCAAGAGCTTCTGGGAAGGGCGGGAACGGATGGTAGGATAGGGGTTTTCCCTTAGCCCTCTCCCTGTGGGAGAGGGTTGGGTGAGGGCCTTTCTTTAAACAAGACCCCCTACCCCGACTTCGCCGGTACTTCCCCCAAGGGGGGAAGATCAAGGGGCGCTAAATCTTCCCCCTCTGGGGGAAGTGGCGCGCAGCGCCGAAGGGGGCCTTGTTTTACCTCCGTCATTACGAGCGTAGCGAAGCAACCCTGTAGATTACCCCGAACCTGAACGGATGTTCCCCTAGGTCGCTTCGACGCTTTGCGCCTCGCAATGACGCGGGTAAAACAAGGCCCTCACCTAACCCTCTCCCTCAGGGAGAGGGCTAAGATGAGAAAAGCCCTCGCCCCCTTGGGGGAGAGGGTTGGGTGAGGGGGACTTTCTTAAAACAAGACCCCCTTTGATGCTGCGCATCGCTTCCCCCAGAGGGGGAAGATTCAAGAGCGGCAAATCTTCCCCCTCTGGGGGAAGTACCGGCGTAGCCGGGGTAGGGGGCTCACCCCCTCATCAAGTGATCCGCAATGGCATGATAGGCGGGCAGAGAAACCTGATCCAAGACGCTGTTGCCATTGCCAGCCACGGGATGGGAGGCGTAGCGGGCGATCACGACATCGGCCTTGGGGGCGATCCACAGGGCTTGGCCGTGGATGCCGCGCGCGCTGTAGGCACCGAACCGGTCATGGGCCACCCACCACATGTTGCGATAGGACCAGCCGGGCAGGGTGAGCACCCCAGCCTTGGCAAAATGGCCTTGATCAGCCCCGGTCTCGATATCCTTGACGACGGCCTCAGGCACGATCTGTTGGCCGTTGAACTGACCACCCAGGCGCATCATTTCGCCAAAGCGGGTGAGGTCACGCAAGGTCGTGCTGAAGCCGCCCCCAGCCATCGCAACGCCGGTGGGATCGACATAGAGATCGCCATCCTCTTCGGTGCCGAGCCTTTGCCAAATCCGCTCGGAGATCATTTCCGCGATCGGTTGGTTGGTAATGCGCTGGATGATCCAGCTTAGGACCTCTGTGTTGCAGGTCTTGTAGGCAAAGGCTTGGCCGTGCTCGCCTTCCTTTTCCAATGCCAAGAGAAAATCGAAGATGGTGCGCGGTCCGGTATAGTCCGCCTTGTGCGGTGCGAGACCCGCGGCGCGGCTATAGGCCCAGACCTCGGCATTTGGATCGACATAGACCTCGGAATATCGAACACCAATGGTCATATCCATCACCTGACGGACGGTGGCGTCGCCGTATGCCGTGGGGGACAGTTCGGGCAGATAGGTGCTGACCTTTTGGCTAGGGTCGAGGCGGCCTTCATGGGCCATCATGGCGGCCAAAAGCCCGACAAAAGACTTGGTGATGGAAAAGGCGAGATGGGTCAGTTCAGGCTTTAGAGCCCCAAAATAACGTTCTTGGACGATCTCGCCCCTGTGCATCACCACGATGCCGTCGGTGTAGTTCACGCCCAGCGACTCGCCCCAGCTCATCGTCCGGCCATCCATCGTGGTGAAGGTCACGGCATCGAGATCGTCGCGTTCAGCCCGTGGCAGGGGACTGGCACCTTTGGGCCCACGGCGAACATTCACGCTCGGCCCGGTTTGGCGCACATTGCTCAGGGCCCAGCGGCTGTTTGGGAACTGAAGGCTCGACCCTCCCGTCAAGGTCAGTCGTTTCTCGGGTGGAGGCGGAAAGCCCTGCATCAGGCCCAAGGCCTTGGGGTCAGTGGCGGCAGCGTCGAGTGGCTGGCTCATGATGGGGCTCCCTAAGCGGCGCTGTCCCGCGCCATGGGAACAGGCTAGCACCGCAAAGGTTCGCTTTCAAAGGGGGCGTTATACGCGCATCAGGTTGGCGGCAATCCGTCTGGCCCATCCCTTGCCAAAGGTCGGCCAAGTCACCAAGTCGGTCATCATCTGCAGGCGCGCGCCATTGAACCTTGCCAGCAGTCCCTTAGGATCGCACTGGTCCAGGGCCGACAGGGTGGCCGGACCGATCAGGCCATCATCGGCAACGCCCACGGCCCTTTGCAGTGTGCGGATAGCCAGACCAACCCCACTATTGACCGCCATATCCAACAGATCGAACCGCACAGCTTCGGGCGCTCGATCACATCCTGCGGCGGTCCAATAGTCGCGCCGATAGATCGCCTTGGCCTGATTTAGGGTTAGGGCCTTGATATTGACCGAGGGGTAGGCGCGTTTGGAGATACCGAACCGTGTCTCACCGCCTGGATCGCCGGGATGGTTCACATAGCCACCCTCATGGCTGATCAACAGGTCAAAGGCTTCATCAAAGGTCATGGGCTGATCTTTCCGCATCCAGTTGAGCCCCCTGATGTAAGGGCGCAGCGGTAAGCGGGGATAAGATTTCTCGGCCCCGTCTTTGGCTCGGCGCACATGACATTTGACGCGGCCTATCCAGCGGCTACTGTTCTAAAATCACGGGTTAAGAGCCCGCCCACGCTGGCGTCCTGTCACCTTAACCCCCTATCATTCGCACGGACCAAGGAACCCAAACCATGCTCGATCCCTATTTCAAAGCCATGTTGGAGGCAGCCGCCGAGGCCGGTGGGCCGTCTCTCGATACCCTAGAGCCCGAGGCCGCGCGCGAAGTCTATCGGACCATGAAGTTTGGCGAAGAGCCGCCGATTGGCCCGGTTGAAACCCGTGATTTTACCGTTCCCGGCAAGGCTGGCCCGATCCCAGTTCGCCACTATACGCCCAAGGATGCAGCGGCTGTGACCCCCGGCATTGTTTTTTTCCACGGCGGCGGTTGGGTCATCGGCGATCTGGAAACCCATGACGATGTCTGTCGCCGCCTCGCCGACCTCAGCGGGTACCGGGTCTTGGCCGTGGACTATCGCCTAGCCCCTGAAAACCCCTTCCCAGCCTCGCATGATGACTGCCTATCGGCGACCAAATGGGCGTTCGAGAATGCGGCCTCTATCGGTTTCGATCCGGCCCGCATCGCGACCTGCGGCGACAGTGCAGGGGGCAATCTCTCTGCGGCCATCGCCATTGATCTGCGTGATGCGGGCCAACATAGGCTTGCCATGCAGGTTCTGATGTATCCGGTCACCACCTTCACCGTGACCACCGAGTCGATGGACCGCTTGGCTGAGGGCTTCTTCCTGACCAAGGCAGGCATGCACTATTTCCGCGACGCTCTGTTTGGCGATACGGGCCTCGGTACGGACCCTCGCGTGTCGGTTTTGGATGTTAAGGACCTATCGGGCCTGCCTAAGGCCTTTGTCTCGACGGCGGGTTACGATCCGCTCAGCGACGAGGGTATTGCCTATGTGAAGGCCCTGACTGCCGCTGGCGTCGATGTCGATCATCGTCACTATGACGGCTTCATCCACGGCTTCTACAATCTCGCAGCCTTGGCCCCGGCGGTTCTGGGCGCCTATGATGATGTTGTGAGCGCTCTGAAAAAGACGCTCGGCTAAACGCCGCACCATCGTTTCGGACAAGAAAAAAGGCGGCCCGGATTGCTCCGGGCCGCCTCTCTTATGACCTATGGGTAAGGTCTAGTACT
>CANKPO010000175.1 GCA_947484535.1 Caulobacteraceae bacterium | reverse complement strand
CGCTTTGCTCAAGGCTGGCAGGCCCATCTTGACCATGTGGCAGCCGGGAGTTGTCCAGCCACCGCTGCCGTCATCGGAGGCGGTGTGGGCGGGGTCGAGCTTGCCATGGCCATGGCCCATCGTCTGAAGAGCCTATTGCCAACAACGCGTGTGACCTTGATTGAGGCGGCAGACCAGATCTTGCCCCTCGTGCCGCCAAGCCTTCGCCGCACCTTGGCGCGGAAACTCAAAGACCTGCAGATCGATGTTCGAACCGGCTCGAAAGTGGATCGCGTCGAGGGACACATCGCCCATCTGGCCAATGGTCAAACCATCGAAGCGTCTTTCTTCGCGTCGGTGGCTGGGGCCGTGCCCGCCCAATGGCTCGAACAGACGGGTCTGAGCTTGAAGGACGGCTATGTCCGGGTTGACCGGGCCTTGCGCAGCATCAGCCACGACACCCTCTTCGCCGTCGGTGACTGCGCCCATATGGACCTTAGTCCGCGCCCCAAGGCTGGGGTCTTTGCGGTACGCCAAGCGCCCATCCTCTTTGCCAATCTGCAAGCCGCCCTGTCCGGCGGGCGGCTGCGTTCGTTCCACCCCCAAGGCGACTATCTCAAACTGATCAGTTTGGGGACCAAGGCCGCCGTCGCTGAAAAGTGGGGGATCAGCCTCAACCTTCCCGGCCTCTGGGCGTGGAAAGATCAGATCGACCAAAGGTTTTTGGAGCGGCTCAGTCCGCCATCAATCCCGATGGAACACGCAGCCTCGACTGGACCCGTCTCCTTGGGTGTCACGGCGCTTGAACAGGCCCAACCCCTTTGCGGGGGTTGTGGGTCAAAGGTTGGACCGGATGTCCTGAACGCCGCCCTCTGCGACCTAGAGCCCCCCCGCCGCGCGGACATTGTGCGCGGTCGCGGTGATGACGCGGCGGTTCTGTCGATGGGAACGGAGCAGCAGGTCCTGACCTGCGACCACTTCCGCGCCTTTACGCTGGACCCCTATATCCTGGCGCAGATCACAGCCAACCACGCCTTGGGCGACATCTGGGCCATGGGGGCCGATCCGCAAGCGGCCTTGGCCAGCCTGATCCTGCCTGCCATGTCCGAAGCCAAGCAGACCGAGACCGTGCGCGAGATCATGGCGGGCCTTCAGTCAGCCCTCGCCGCTGCGGGCGCCGATATGGTCGGTGGCCATACCAGCCTTGGGGCCGAGATGACGGTGGGCCTGACCCTGACCGGCCTGTTGAACGGACGCGCCGCCATCGGGCTTGGCGGGGCCAAGGCTGGCGACCGCCTGATCCTGACCAAACCGATCGGTGTGGGCACCATTATGTCCGCTGAGATGCGGGGCCTGGCCAAGGGCGATTGGGTCGCCGCAGCCCTTCACCAGATGCGACAGTCCAGCGGTCCGGCGAGCCAGATCTTACGCACCCAAGCCCATGCCATGACCGACGTGACCGGCTTTGGCCTTGCGGGTCACCTTCACGCCATGTTGGAACAGTCGGACCTGTCCGCCACGGTGAGCCTTAGCGCCGTGCCCTGGTGCGACGGGGCAATCCCATTGGCCACGGACGGGGTCCATAGCTCGATCTATCCGCAGACCTCGGCGCTGGCGGGCAGAATGTCTGTTGATGGGGTCCTCAGGCTAGACCCACGATTTAGCCTACTGTTTGATCCCCAAACGGCGGGCGGAATGCTCGCGGCCGTCCCCGCTGATCAGGTGCAGGGCCTATTGGCCCAGATGGCCGAACAGGGTCAATCGGCGTGGGTCATTGGCTCTGTCAGCGACGCCACAGCGGCCCATCGCCTAACCGTTACGGCTTAAGGACAAGGGCCGCGATCTGGTCGGCGGCGACCTCTTGGCCCCCATCATCCAGATTGGGCGGGGTGATGGTCCCCAGACAGGGGCGGCTATCTTGGCGGCTGGACCGGCCATAGGCTGGATCATAGTGGACCTCCATCAGGGCCTCGGCGAGGCTGTCAAAGGCCTGATCCGTGACCATCTGCTTCCAGTCGGCAAGCCGCTGGCGACCATAGAGCGGTGGCAATCGGTCTATGGCCTCATAGAGGGCGGTCTCATCTTCTGAAATGTCTCGATAGGCCCGCACCAGATAGCCGACCCGGTCGGCGGGGGAGGCCTCAATGACAATGCGCGGCGCAGTCTGCATCGCCTTCCACAGGATCGGCGGCACCATTCGGTCCCCAATCTTGCTGGATTCCGCCTCAATCAGCACCGGACGGCTAGGATCGAGCGTCGCCATGGCCTGAAGCAGACGGCCCTCGAACATCTTTTGGCTGGGCTGCCCGTCTCGTGACATGGCCCCGAACACCGAACCGCGATGGGCGGCCAGCCCTTCAAGGTCGAGCACCTGCACCCCGCGAGACGCCATGCGCCCTAGGATTTCGGTCTTGGCCGAGCCGGTATTGCCATCAAGCAAGATGACCTTCAGCGAAGGTTCCGCATCATAGAGGCTCTCGCTGACAAAGCGCCGCCAGGTCTTGTAGCCGCCCGTAACCAGCACGGCCCGCCAGCCGACCTGACGCAGGACCGTGGCCATGGCATTGGACCTCTGCCCCCCGCGCCAGCAATAGATCAGGGGCTGATAACCCCCCGGTCGGTCGGCCAACTCAGTTTCAAGGTGATGGGCAATGTTGCGAGCCACATAGGCCGCACCGATGCGCCGCGCCAGAAAGCGGGATTTCTGGACATAGAGGGTGCCAATCTCAACCCGCTCTTCATTGCTCAGGACCGGCAGATTGATCGCGCCGGGCATATGGTCTTCGGCAAATTCCCCGGGACTGCGCACATCGATGATGTCGTCATAGGCCGTTAGGGCGGCAAGGTCGATCTGGTCCAGCGTGTCAGCCATCCCCCCTCCTACCCCCGCGCAGCAGGCTTGGACAGCCCGTTAAGGCCCGCCGGTTGGGCAGCAGCCTGAGATTTTCCTTAACGCGCCCCCATCCCTTAGGCATGATCAGTCATCGAGCCCTCAACCCAACCCCTGCGCAAGGAACTCCATCATGACTGAGATCAACCGGCGCGATCTTGGCCTTGGCCTTTTGGGGACGATTGCCGCCTCCAGTCTGCTGACAGGCTCCTCCATTGCCGCCCCGGCTGGGGACACTGACCCCATCGCCCTCGTCGATCCTGAGCTTTTGGCCGCAGCCAAGGCTCTGCCGCAGACAACCATAAACAAAGCCTTCTTGCCCATGATGCGGGCGCGCCCCGGCATGGCGCCCAAGCCTGCGCCAGCGCCTCAGCCGGTGATGAAGACCATCCCCGGACCCAAGGGTGCGCCGGATGTGTCGGTGATGGTCATTGATGGCACGGGCAGCAAAAAGGGGTCCCCGGCCTATCTGCACATGCATGGCGGCGGGTTCGTGGGCGGGCGGGTCGATGGCAACCCCGCCTCGCTGCAAGATATTGCCGCCACCTGCGGCGCCTTGGTGGTGTCGGTCGACTATCGCCTCGCGCCTGAGACCCCCTTCCCCGGCGCGCTGGAAGACAATTACGCGGCCCTAAAGTGGATGAACCTCAATGCGGCCAGCCTTGGCATTGATCCCAAGCGGATTGCCATCGGCGGCGAAAGCGCAGGCGGGGGCCATGCAGCCATGCTCGCCATCGCGGCGCGGGATCGCGGCGAATATGCCCTCGCCTTCCAACTGCTGATCTATCCCATGCTCGACGACCGGACCGGCTCGACCAAGCCTGCGCCCGGCCATATTGGCCACTTCTTGTGGAACTCCGGCTCCAATCGGTTTGGCTGGGAATCCTTGCTCGGCATGGCCCCGGGAAGCGCTAATCCGCCTGCAGGCTCGGTTCCTGCGCGGGTCAAGGACCTGTCAGGCCTGCCGCCCACCTTCATCGGTGTCGGGGCGCTAGATCTGTTTGTCGATGAGGATGTGGAATACGGACGCCGTCTGATCGCGGCGGGCGTTCCGACCGAACTGCTGGTCGTTCCGGGTGCCTATCACGGCTTCAATGGCGTGGTGCCCAAGGCGACGGTAAGCTTGCGGTTCAATGCCCAAGCGCTCAATGCCCTCAAGCGCGGGTGGGGCCTGTCCTAGCCGCAGCCAGGACAGCGCCCTCTCAGTCGAACTAGAGCGGTTCGCGGCAGAACCTTGCCAGATCATTGGCGGTGTCGCGGCTGATGTCTGGACAGCAGATGGCAAAGATCTCGACGCCGTGGGTCGTGCCCATGACCTGTCGGCAGCGGGCATTGACGCCGCTCTGCATCAAGAGGCGATAGAAGTTGATGCCCTCATCGCGCAGGGGATCGCATTCATTGACGCTGATCACTGTCGGGGGCAGACCCTTGACGTCCTCTGCCGGGGCAAAGGCAGGCCAGGCCAGTGGATTGCGGTCATTGAAGGCCTCGATGCCATAGGCCATAGCCCCGCGAT
>CANKPO010000174.1 GCA_947484535.1 Caulobacteraceae bacterium | reverse complement strand
GCATCGGCGCGAATATCGTGGCTGATCTTCATGGAGCAGAATTTTGGTCCGCACATGGAGCAGAAATGCGCGGTCTTATGCGCCTCCTTGGGCAGGGTCTCGTCGTGATATTCCCGCGCCGTTTCTGGATCGAGGCCGAGATTGAACTGGTCTTCCCAGCGGAACTCGAACCGTGCCCGTGACAGGGCATCGTCCCAAGCTTGCGCTCCCGGATGACCCTTGGCCAGATCGGCAGCATGGGCGGCGATCTTGTAGGTGATCACGCCCTCCTTGACGTCCTCGCGGTCGGGCAGGCCCAGATGTTCCTTGGGCGTGACATAGCAAAGCATGGCCGTGCCGAACCAACCAATCATGGCCGCTCCGATGGCGCTGGTGATGTGGTCATAGCCCGGCGCAATGTCGGTCGTCAGGGGGCCTAAGGTATAGAACGGCGCTTCGCCGCAAACCTTGAGCTGCTTGTCCATATTGGCCTTGATCTTGTGCATCGGCACATGGCCGGGGCCTTCGATCATCACCTGAACATCGTGCTTCCAAGCGATCTGGGTCAGTTCGCCAAGGGTCTCCAACTCGCCGAACTGAGCCGCGTCATTGGCATCTGCGATACAGCCGGGACGCAGACCGTCTCCGAGCGAGAAGGACACATCATAGGCCTTCATGATCTCGCAGATCTCTTCGAAGTGCGTGTAGAGGAAGTTCTCCTTATGGTGCGACAGGCACCATTTGGCCATGATCGAGCCACCGCGCGAGACAATCCCGGTGACGCGCTTGGCGGTCAGGGGGATATAGGCCAGCCGCACCCCAGCATGGATGGTGAAATAGTCCACGCCCTGCTCGGCCTGCTCGATCAGGGTGTCCTTAAAGACTTCCCAGGTCAGGTCCTCGGCCACGCCATTGACCTTTTCCAGCGCCTGATAGATCGGCACGGTGCCGATGGGCACGGGGCTGTTACGGATCACCCAGTCGCGGATATTGTGGATATTGCGGCCCGTGGACAGGTCCATGACCGTGTCGCCGCCCCAACGGATGGCCCAGACCATCTTGTCGACCTCATCGGCCACCGATGACAGGACCGCCGAATTGCCGATATTGGCGTTGATCTTGACCAAGAAATTACGGCCAATGATCATCGGCTCCAGTTCGCCGTGATTGATATTGGCCGGGATAATGGCCCGCCCGCGCGCGATCTCGTCGCGGACAAATTCTGGCGAGATATAATCAGGGATAGAGGCCCCAAAATCCTCACCATCGCGGATGATTTCGGCCAGCGCTTCACGGCGCATATTTTCGCGGATGGTGACATATTCCATCTCCGCCGTGATGATCCCGGCGCGGGCATAGGCCATCTGGGTCACAGCCTTGCCGTCCTTAGCCTTCAGCGGCTTTTGCGCCACCGGAAAGGGCGGGGCCAGATGGACGCCGCGCGCATGGCCATTATCCTCAGGCTTGACGGGGCGAGGGTCGCAGGCCTCGACATCGCCGCGCGCAATCACCCATGCATCGCGCGGACGGGCCAGACCCTTGTTAATATCGATAGTGACCTTCGGGTCCGTATAGGGGCCAGAGGGGTCATAGATGGTCACCGGCGGCTCATTGGCCGATGGATGGACCGCCACCTCGCGGAAGGGCACGCGAATGTCCGGGAACAGCAGGCCGGGCGCATAGACCTTGCGCGAGCCGGGGCGTTCGCCGGTCGGGATGGTGTTGGTGACGGGGGTCTGCTTATTCACGGCTTAGGCTCCTGACCAATGGGCAGACCCGGAACCTTGACGGCAAAAAGGGGGCAATGGACGCAAGAGCCCTGCGCCGACTTCCCATCCCTCCGCCGGCATGATCCGGATCAGGTTCACGGGTCGCAGGATCACCTGCCTCTCAGCCCCTTAAGCAGGACACCCCGGAGAATTGCGCGGACCTTACGCCAGTGCCCCGTGGGGTCAAGGGCGGTTCGGCGCCTTAGGCGAACAGCTTGGCCCAGCGGCGCTTTTTGCGGCCCTTCCAAGTGCCGCGATGATAGGCATCTGACGCAATCAGGGGCACGACGGTGGTGGCTTCGGCAAAGACCATCTGCTCATAGGTGGTGTTGACCTTGCCCCAGCTCGCCGCCTCTTGCAGGGTCGAGGACGAACAGGCCCCGTCGCGCACATCGGCCACCGTGATCTGGACGGCATATTTGTGCATCTCGGCCTCGAAACCGAGGATCTCGGCGCAGACGACCGTGTCTTGGGCGAAGTTCTTGGGAACGCCGCCGCCGACCATGAACAGGCCCGTCGTGCCCGCTGCGATCTTGATGTCGGTCAGTTCGCGAAAATCGGCGATGGCGTCGAGCATCAGATAGGGCTTGCCCGCTGCGGCCCGCTCCTTCTGGTGCTTGACCAGGCCAAAGCCTGCCGAGGAATCGACAAAGGCCGGGCAGAAGATCGGCACGCCCTCTTCATAGGCGGTCTGGATCAGGCTGCCGGGCTTTTTGGCATTGCCCTCAGACAGCCACTTGCCCATCTCCCAGATGAACTCGCGGCTGGAATAGCCGCGCGGCTCGAGGCGGTTGGCGATCTCTAGGATGGTGTGGTCGCAGTTCTGAAGCTGCTCTTCGTCAATATAGGTGTCGTAGATGCGGTCGATATAGTTGTCGCGCAGCACATTATCGTCGACGGGGCCGTCGGCCTGATAGTGCTTGAAGCCGAGGGCCTCGAAGAAATCCATATCGACAATGGAGGCGCCGGTGGCGACCACCACATCGACCATCCCCAGCTTCACCATGTCGCGATAGACATGCATGCAGCCCGCCGCTGAGGTGGAACCGGCCAAGATCAGCCAAGGCGAGCAGGTCTGGTCGGCAATGGCCATGGCCAGAATATCCGCCGCCCGCGCCGTATCGCGAGAGCTGAAGCTCATCTTGCGCATGGAATCGATGATCGGGCGGGCATCGTAGGACGTGATGTCGACATGCTCGACCGTCTTGGACAGCAGTTCGGCCTTGCGGTTAGGTGTGGCGTTCATCTGAAGGTTTCCCTCAAGCTGGTAACGCCCGTCACATGAACATCCCCAGCCCGGACGGAGCGACGGACTGGGGGAAAGGTCATCAGCTGTAGAGAGCCTTAACGGCGCCGACGCTTCTTATTGCGCGCGCGCGACAGTTTGACGACCGCGCCATGCTCCGGGCGTGGGGTCGGGATCGAGCGACGGGCAAGGCCATACATCGAAGCCATGGGCGCCTCAGCAACAATGGCGGTTTCTGTATCGCCATAGCCATTGAAACGGGTCGCCATGGCGGTGCCATAGGCCCCCAGCATGCCGATCTCGACATAGTCGCCTTCGCAGACATCTTCCGGCAGCCAGAACGGCCCCGGCATGACGTCGATGGAATCGCAGGTCGGGCCAAAGAACTTGAAGGCCTTAAGCCCGCTTTCGGCCACGCCATCACGCACCAGCTTGACCGGGAAGGGCCATTTGGAATGGGCGGCATCGAACAGGTTGCCATAGGCCCCATCGTTCAAATAGAGCGCATCCCCCTTGCGAGCCTCGACCTTGGCCAGGATGGAGGTGGTTTCGGCCACCAGCGCCCGGCCCGGTTCACACCAGAGCTCGGTCGTCTCGTGGACCATCATCTCGGCAAAGCCGCGATGGATGGAGTCGGCATAGTCTTCCAAGGCTGGCGGGGCCATGCCGGGATAGACAGACGGGAAGCCGCCGCCGACATCGACAATGTCCGCAAAGACGCCTGCCCGGACCAGAGCCCGTGAGGCGGCGCTCATGGCACCTTGATAGGCGGTCGGGCGCATGCACTGGCTGCCAACATGGAACGAGATGCCCATCAGGTCCTGCGTGGCGCGGCGGGCGGCCAAGAGCAGGGCCGGGGCCGCGTCGGGCTCAACGCCAAACTTGCCGCTCAGCGCATAGGCCGAGCCTTCGCTGGGCACGGCCAGACGCACGATCAGGGTCAGGTCCTTGGCACCGCCGGTCGCTTCCAGAATCTTGGCCAGCTCTTCATGGCTATCGAGCGAGAAGATCCGCACGCCATGATCGAAATAGGCCGAGGCAATCGCGACCCGGCTCTTGACCGGGTGCATGAAGGCTAGACGTGCATGGGGCGCAAATTGGCGCACCAGCTCGATCTCTGGGATGGAGGCGACGTCGAAAGAGGCGACCCCGTTCGCGGCCAAGGTCTCGATGACCCATGGCGACGGATTCGCTTTAACGGCGTAAAGGACGTCAGCTTTTAGATTGTCCTGGAACCACTGAGCCGCTACGGCCGCAACGTCTGGCCGCACAAGGGCGACAGGACGCTCCGGAGACCGCTCGCGGACCAGGTCCAGGGGTGTTTGATACGTGTGCAATTCACGTAGCCCCCTGCAAGTAGTTGACCCAATCCGGCGTTAGCAGCGTTTTCGAACTTCGGGGTCCGCCGGAG
>CANKPO010000173.1 GCA_947484535.1 Caulobacteraceae bacterium | reverse complement strand
CTCCTCGCCTTCACGCCAGAAGATATAGCCCAGACCGGGTTGGCCCTCGCCCTTGGCCCAATCATTCATGCGATCACAGAAGGCACGGCTGCCGCCGCCCGGCGCTGGAATGGCCCAGATCGCCGATTTGGGGTTTTCCAACATGCCCGCAAAGACCTTAAAGCCGGAACCCCGGAAGGGCTCTGACACATCGGCCATCTGAATGGGATTACGCAGATCAGGCTTGTCCGAGCCATAGAGGCGGATGGAGTCGCGATAGGCGATGCGCGGGAACGGATAGGGCGTCACCGACTTACCGTTGGCGAACTCTTCAAAGACACCATGCAGGACCGGCTCAATGGCCGCGAACACGTCCTCTTGGGTGACGAAGCTCATCTCCACATCGAGTTGGTAGAACTCGCCGGGTGAACGGTCGGCCCGCGCATCTTCGTCGCGGAAACAGGGGGCGATCTGGAAGTAGCGGTCAAAACCCGCCACCATCAAGAGCTGCTTAAACTGCTGCGGGGCCTGCGGCAGGGCATAGAACTTTCCCGGATGCAGACGCGACGGCACGAGGAAGTCGCGCGCGCCCTCGGGGCTCGAGGCGGTCAAGATCGGGGTCTGGAATTCGGTGAACCCCTGCCCGACCATGCGCTTGCGCACAGAATCAATGACGTTGGAGCGCAGGACGATATTGCGATGCAGGGTCTCGCGGCGCAGATCGAGATAGCGATGCTTGAGGCGCAGTTCCTCGGGATAGTCCGGCTCACCAAAGACCGGCACGGGCAGTTCAGCCGCTTCGGACAGGACCTCGACACCGGCAACGCGGATTTCAACTTCGCCCGTGGGTAGTCCAGAATTCACCGTCTCGGCAGACCGGGCCAGAACCGTGCCATCGACCCGAATGACGCTCTCGGCGCGCAGACGCTCAACATGGGCAAAGCCGGGGGTTTCGGGGCTGAGCACCAACTGCGTCAGACCATAGTGATCGCGCAGATCGATGAACATCAAACCGCCATGGTCGCGCTTGCGATGGATCCAGCCTGATAGGCGCACCGTTTGACCGGCATCGGAAAGGCGCAGTGCGCCGCAAGTATGTGAGCGATAGGCGTGCATGGATTCTTCTTTTTTCGACCGGCGAAATAGGGGGCGAAGGGCGCATTGTCCCCGCCTTTTGTCAAGGTTTACAGCAGCAGGCCTCAGCCAGGCAAAGGCCATTAGAGCCGATTGTCCAAGCCTTATCCCCAACCCTAGGCCCGCTATCCCCTAACCATAGCGCCTTTCGAGGCTGACCCAATCGATCTTTCCGCAGTTTTAGGCTAGCTAGAGCCTCGGAAAATTTAAATTGGACAGGAACTTGGGCCTGCAACTTCGCCTCGATCTTAATCGGTCAATTGGTTTCAGCGCTGAGGACTTTGTTGAGTCGTCCTCCAACGCCGAGGCGGTGCGTCAGGTCAATAGTTGGCCCAACTGGCATGGCGGCGTCTTGACATTGGTGGGGCCAGAGGGCTGCGGCAAGAGCCACCTGGCTAGGATTTGGCAAGATCGTGTGGAGGCCGTGCGCTGGCAACCGCTTCAAGCTGACAATATCCAACTGCTTCTGGGCAAGCCCGTCTTGATCGAGGGCGATGTCGATCAGGTACCTGATGAGACTCTGTTTCACCTGATCAATATGGCGGCCAATACCGGCGGCGGCCTCTTGATCACAGACCGGACCCTCCCCTCCAACTGGCCAACGAACCTGCCAGACCTAAGGTCGCGCCTGAACGCCCTGCCCGTCATAGAGATCCAAGAACCAGATGACGCCGTGCTTGAAGAGGTAATCCGGAAATTTTTCCGCGAGCGCAACATCCGGCCGACCGACGACCTCCTGCCCTACCTTTTGCGGCGCATTGAGCGCTCCGTGCCTAAAGCGCAAGAGATCGTGGCGCGGCTCGATGAGGCCGCAGATGCGGCACAACGCCCCATTTCACGGGCCCTAGCGCGACAGTTTCTTGAAAATCGTAGCGATACGCTCGACCTGTTCGCTTGAAGGCTTGCCGCCTTCGCCTCGCTCGTTCAGAACCATTAGCATACCCTGTTGGCTGCGATCTTCGCGGCGGAGCTCGGATTTAGGCGACCATGTCCGAACAGATAAAAGCTGACGCTGCAGACACGCCCCACCCTGCTGCACCCTTGCCGCCCACCATGATGGTGCGCCAAGACGTGTCATTGAACGAAGATCTGTTGGCCTCGCCTGAGCGGTTCTTTAACCGCGAGATCTCATGGCTGAGCTTCAACCAACGGGTTATCGAAGAGGCCGAAAATCCGCGCCACCCCCTGCTCGAGCGGCTACGGTTCCTATCGATCTCAGCCAATAATCTCGATGAATTTTACATGGTCCGCGTCGCTGGCCTCAAGGGTCAGGTCAGCGAAGGGATCCGCGTCATCAGCCAAGACGGCCTGACCCCGCGCCAGCAACTGTCCCGCGTCAATACGGCAGCGGCGGAACTGATGGCCAGCCAGCAGCGTATCTGGCTGGACCTGCGGGCCAAGATGGCGGCCGAAGGGCTGCGGGTCCTTGAGGCCAAGGATGTGACGCCCGCCGATATGGACTGGCTGCGTCCCGTCTTCACCAGCCAGCTTTTCGCGGTCCTGACCCCGTTGGCCATCGATCCGGCCCACCCCTTTCCTTTCCTGCCCAATCTCGGCTTTGCTTCGGCCTTGAAGCTGAAGCGCCGGTCAGACGGCAAGCCGCTCTATGCGTTGCTGCCAATGCCCAGTCAGGTGGCGCGGTTTTGGGAGCTGCCGTCAATCGCGGGCCGGGGCCGCAAGGTCGAGCGCCGTTTCATTAGCCTCGAGACCTTCCTGTCGCTCTTTATCGACGTCCTGTTCCCCGACTGCACGGTCGATGCGCGCGGTGATTTCCGCCTGATCCGCGATTCGGACATGGAGATCGAAGAAGAGGCCGAAGACCTGGTCCGTGAGTTTGAGGTCCGGCTCAAGCAGCGCCGAATGGGCTCGGTTGTGCGGGTCAAGATCGAAAAGGCGATGCCCGAAGAGCTCAAGCGCTTCATCGTCGAGAACCTCCATGCCGAACCGCAAGATATCATCATGGTCGATGGCATGCTCGGGTTGGCTCAGGTTGCAGAACTGATCACGCCAGACCGCGCCGACTTGAAGTTCAAGCCCTTTGAGCCGCGTTTCCCTGAACGAATCCGTGACCATGGCGGCGACTGTTTCGCGGCCATCCGCGAAAAGGACATTCTGGTTCACCACCCGTTCGAGAGCTTTGACGTGGTGGTTCAGTTCCTGCGCCAAGCGGCCACGGACCCCAATGTGCTGGCCATCAAGCAGACCCTCTATCGGACCTCAAAGAACAGCCCTATCGTCGCTGCCCTGATTGAAGCCGCAGAGAACGGCAAGAACGTCACCGCTCTGGTCGAGATCAAGGCCCGCTTTGACGAAGAGGCCAATCTCAAATGGGCCCGCGACCTTGAGCGCGCGGGCGTCCATGTCGTGTTCGGCTTTGTGGAATATAAGACCCACGCCAAACTCTCGATCGTCGTGCGACGCGAGGGCGGCGGTCTAAAGACCTACTGCCACTTTGGCACCGGCAACTATCACCCGATCACGGCGCGCATCTATACGGACCTGTCCCTGTTCACCACGGATGCAGGCTTGGGCCGCGATAGTGGACGGCTGTTCAACTATATCACCGGCTATTCGCAGCCCGACCATCTGGAAAAGCTGTCCTATTCGCCCGTGACCTTGAAGCAGGACCTGATCACCCTGATCGATCAGGAAATCGCCAATGCTAAGGCCGGAAAGCCTGCGGCCATCTGGGCCAAGCTCAATGCGTTGGTCGATCCGGTGATCATCGACGAGCTCTACCGGGCCAGCCAATCGGGCGTCAGTATTGATCTGGTCATTCGCGGCATCTGCTGCCTGCGCCCCGGCATTAAGGGTCTGTCGGAGAATATTCGGGTCAAGAGCATCGTGGGCCGGTTCTTGGAACATAGCCGCATCGTCTGCTTTGCGAATGGCGGCCCAATGCCGGGTCCACAGTGCCGTGTGTTCATCTCGTCAGCCGACTGGATGCCGCGCAATCTCGACCGCCGGGTGGAGTCGCTGGTGCCTATTGAGACGCCGACCGTTCATCAACAGGTTTTGAATCAGATTATGGTTGCCAACCTGAAGGACGAGGCCCAGAGCTGGGCGCTCAATTCCGATGGTCACTACCATCGCGTGCCCGGATGGAACGTCAAACGCGCCTTTTCCGCCCATGAGTATTTCATGACCAATCCAAGCCTGTCTGGACGTGGCCAAAAGGCCAAGGACCGACCAAGAGCGATCGAAAATGTGGGCAAAGGCCGATAGGCCCGCCCGCGACGCGGCGGTCATCGATATTGGGTCCAACTCTGTCCGTCTGGTCGTCTATCGGCTTGAGGGTCGG
>CANKPO010000172.1 GCA_947484535.1 Caulobacteraceae bacterium | reverse complement strand
TGGTCCTGATAGGCGCGCTGATAATAGTTGTGGCCTAGCTCGTGATGGACGGTGACGAAGTCTTCGCCGGTCACCTGCGTGCACATCTTGATGCGAATGTCCGAGCGGTCATCCAGATCCCAAGCCGATGCATGACAGACCACCTCGCGGTCGCGCGGCCTTGTGATCTGCGAGCGCTCCCAGAAGGTCTGGGGCAGGGCGGCCATACCGATGGAGGAGTAGAAGCCTTCTCCGGTCTTGACCATCTTGATCGGATCATAGCCGCGACTGACGAGCAAATGGTCGAGACTATAGCTCGAGCCTTGGGTCTTTGGCGCGACCACATCATAGATATGGCCCCATTCCTGCGCCCACATATTGCCCAGAAGGTCGGCCCGGATCGCGCCGGTGCGCGGCTGGACCGCCGCGCCATAGCGATCATTTAGCCGCCCGCGTACATAGCAGTGCAGGTTCTTGTAGAAGGGCTCGACCTGTTTCCAGAGGCGGTCCGTTTCCTGAGCAAAGGCCTTGGGGTCCATATCATAGCCACTACGCCACAGGGCCCCGGTATCCTGATAGCCGAGGCTGCGCGAGCCTTCATTGGCCATGGAAACCAGTTCGGCATAGTCGGCCTTCATGGGCGGCGAGATGGTGCGCCAGCCTTCCCAAACGGTCTTGAGCTCATTGGGATCACGCGACGAGGCCAAGACTCTTTCGGCGTCGTTCAGGGTCAAGGTCTTACCTTGATAGGTGAATTTTCCCGTCGAGTAGGTCGAATCCAGCTTGGAGGCGAGGGTTGCGAGACGGTCAGCGGCGCCGGGCCGGATGGGGGCGGGCAGAACCAGCGAGCGCTTGAGCAGTTCCAGCTTACGGCGATTAACAGGATCAAGCTTGACCCCATTATAGCGCGCGGCCTGCATGGCCAGACCTGTGGCCAATTCATTCTGCTCGGCCCCAGCCTTGGCTTCGAGCCACTGGGTATCTTCAGTAATATAGGTCGCCCGCACCCACGCGGCCTTGGCGGCATAGCTGTTGGCCTTGGCCAGATCGGCCTCGGCCTTGGTGACAAAGGCTATGGCCTCAGCGGCCGTGGGCTTGGGGGCTGCGGCTTGGGCCGTGCCATAGGCTGTCAGCGTCAGGGCGGCGGCCGCCACCCGAACCAGAAGCTTGGTTTTCATCCTATGTCCTTGAGGTCAAATCTTTGGGCGCAGCAGAGGTCTTTGCCGCACCAATGTTGGGGATATGGGAAGCCGGGGCATGAACGGAGTCAAGGCCTCAGTCGCGGCGCATGGATTTGCCCTTAAGAGAGGCAGGCGGCGAGGCCTTCATTTCGAATCGTGCCCACAGCCCCGCCGATGCGGCGACTGCGTTTTTTCACATAGGGGCCCGGCTTGGTGGCGCGCCATTTTAGCGGGCTGGGCAGGATGGCGGTCAGGCGCGAAGATTCAAAACGGGTTAGGCGGCTGGCGCTCTTATCAAAATAATGTTGAGCCGCTGCCTCCGCGCCATAGATGCCCGGTCCCCACTCAATGACATTGAGATAGACCTCCATGATCCGTTTCTTGCCCCAAAGGGTCTCGATCAGAACCGTGAAATAGGCCTCTAGGCCCTTGCGGACATAGGACCGGGCGGGCCAGAGGAACACGTTCTTAGCGGTCTGCTGGCTGATGGTTGAGCCGCCTCTGATCTTGCCGGGGCGGCGGTCATTATTGATCATGGCCTGTTCGAGGGCGTTGAAGTCAAAGCCATAGTGCTCGCAAAAGCGGGCATCTTCGGCGGCCATCGCGGCCTGAGGCAGGGCGGGGGCAATCTGGTCCAGATCGCGCCAGCGATAGTCCAGACCCTTACCCTCGATGCTGCGCTGAACCATCAGGACGGTGATGGGCGGCGGCACGAATCGATAGATCAGGGTTAGGGTCACCGGCAAGACGACCCCGACGATGAAGAGGATCATCAAGAGCCGGTGGATCCAGCCACGCGGCTTGGCCCGAATGGGACGTGGCTTGGATTTAGGTTTCTTAGTCACACGCACCCCCTTGCCTTGACCCTGCGGCGGGATGCTAACTGCGTCCCATCCTATTGTCGCCCCTAACATGGCCCCCATCTGTCCCGTAAGGCCCGATCATGAATGTCAGTGAAGCCGTCGAACAGCGCATCTCGATCCGCGCCTTTAAGCCCGACCCCGTGCCGGGCGATCTGATGCGCGACCTTCTAGGCCGAGCCTTGCGTGCGCCTTCTGGTGGCAATCTGCAGCCTTGGCGTATCTATGCCTTGGCCGGTGAGGAACTGGCCCGGTTCAAGGCCCTGATTGTTGAAAAACAGGCGGCCAATCCGGCGGCTGAACCTACCCAATATCCGATCTATCCAGACAATCTGTGGGACCCTTACCGGACCCGCCGGTTCGAGTGCGGCGAAGATCTCTATGCCTCAATCGGTGTGGCCCGTGAAAACAAGCTCGGCCGCCTGATGCAGATGGCCAAGAACTATGAGTTCTTCGGCGCGCCGGTGGGCCTGTTCTTCTGTATCGACCGCAATCTGGGCTCCGCCCAATGGTCGGATATGGGCATGTTGATGCAGACCGTCATGTTGCTGGCCAAGGAGCGCGGGCTCGACACCTGTGCGCAGGAGGCGTGGGCGCGCTGGGGCCAGACCATTGCCGACTTTCTCGATCTGCCGCCTGAGATGATGATGTTCTCGGGCATGGCGCTGGGCTATCGCGACGAGACCGCCCCAATCAATGGCTGGCGCACCCGCCGCGACGGGCTGGATATTGTCGCTGACCTGCGCGGCTTTGACTGATCTGGCCTTAAGGATAGAGGGCGGGGATGGCGAAGGTTCCGGCCTGGCCGTCCTCGTCGCCCCAGACCAGCCGGTCGCCTCGGCTATTGACGCTGAGGGCGCTGATGGCCGCGCCCTTTTCTGCCTTGAGGGTCTCGATCTTCTGAGATCTTAAATCGCAGACCCAAACCCGGCCATCATCTAGGCCGGCCGCCAGCACATTCTGGTTCAGGGCGCCGGAGACCTGTGTCACCAGCGCGGCCTGATCATAGCCGACCTCTGCGGCCTCCTTACCCATCGGGCCGTTGGCGCCGACAAAGGGCCAGGCCACCACGCCGTTGGAGCCTGAGGTGGCCAAAATCAGCCCCTTGGCCAAGAAGGACAGGCTCTTGATCTTGGCCGGATAGCCACCCATGCGCATGTCCTTGCTGTCCGATAGCCGCCAGCCATGCAGTTGGTTCTCCTGCATGGTCGAGAGCACGAACTTGCCATCGGGGCTGAAACAGACCCCGACATGGCTGCCAGCCCATTTCAAAAACTGCGGCTTCTGGTTGGCAATGCGGGCGTACCACAGGGCGACGCCGCCATAGGTCGCGGCAGCCAAGCGGCGGCCCTTGGGGTCAAAGCTGATGGCGGCGACCGAGCGCTCATGGGCAAAGGTGCGGGCAAAGCTGGCATCCTTGGTGTCGAGCACAATCAGCGTCTTACCTGTGGCATAGGCGATCAGGCCGGTGACGGCACTGGTGGCAAGGCTATCGATCCAGCGGCCCTTGGCATCGGCCAAGGTCTGGCAAGTCAGGCTGTCGCCCTCGCGCCGCGTCCAGACAAGCTTGCCATCATCTCCGCCGGTGATCACGCCATCGCCGGACGGGTGGGGGGCAGCACAGAGCACGGCGCCGTCATGGGCCTCCACGCTTAGGGCCTGGGGCTTGGTTCCATCATCAAGACGAACCGTTCCATCCCCAAGGGCGAAGAAGGCGTCGGCCCCGCAAAAGAGGGCGGCTGTGACATAGGCGTCGAACATCTGGCTCATAGACGGGCAATAACCCACCAGGGCCGGGTTTGCCCAGCCAACTTTGAGAGACATTTGCGAAACTGTTATGAAGAATCGTCTGACCGGCTTGCTCCGGCGGCGTTTCTCTGATTTTAGTTTCTCCCGACCCCTGTCTAGCGGGGGCTGCAACGAGATTCGGTCGCTCAGATAGAGGCGGCCCAGTAGGGAATGAAATATGGCGGGCAAGGTTTCCGGCGCTAAAGGCGATAAGTTCGACCTCGGTCAGAACGCTGAAATAAACGTGACACCACTGGTCGACGTCATGCTCGTGCTCCTCATCATCTTCATGGTGTCCGCACCAATGGCGACTGTGGCGATCAAGGTTGACCTTCCCCCGGCGCAGGCCCCGAAGGAAAAGCCAAAGAAGGAGCCAACCTTCATCTCCATCCAGAGCGATGGTGCGATCTATATTGTCGACAAGCCAACCTCGCGCCAAACCTTGGCGGCTGATCTGGCCAAGCGTTTCGACGTGGCCAAGCCTACCGAAGAGACCGTGATGATCCGCGCTGACAAGGAAGTCCGCTATGAGGACTTTATGGGCGTGGTCAACCAGCTCCAGACCGATGGCTTCTTCAAGGTCGGTCTGATCAACGAAGACCTCAGCTAGTCTGATCTTTTTTCCGCTTCGGCGGGACGCA
>CANKPO010000171.1 GCA_947484535.1 Caulobacteraceae bacterium | reverse complement strand
GGTGTTCACATAGAGACCGGCCTTCTCGCTATAGGCGGCCGCCGGCAAGATCACGTCGCCGCGGTGCGCGCCTGCATCCCCATGGGTGCCCATATAGATGACAAAGGCATCAGAGGCCGACAGGTCGATCTCGTCTGCGCCCATCAGGACCAGCACGTCGAGCGCACCCTTTTGCACCATCTGTGCGGCGGTCAGACCGCCCTCGCCCGGCACAAAGCCCATATCCAGACCGCCAACGCGGCTGGCTGCGGTGTGAAGAATGTTAAAGCCGTTCCAACCGTCCTTGACCGCGCCCATCGCCTTGGCCGCCTTGGCCACCAGCGCCAGCACCGCCGCGCCATCGGCCCGGGCCACGGTCTCAGCGCCAACAATCAGCATCGGCTTGGCCGCGCCCTTGGGGGGCTTGGAGGCAAAACGGGTCAAGGTCTCAGGACCCGCGCCCAGATAGTCGTAACCATAGGTCAGATCAGCCTGTTCGCCGATGACGCTAACCTTGCAGGTGCCCTGCATCACAGCCCGGCGAATGCGGGCATTGAGTACGGGGGCCGCATGACGCGGATTGACCCCGATCAGAACAATATGGTCGGCCTCATCGATCCCAGCGATCGACGAGTTGAACAGATAGGAGGTCCGACCCGCCTTGGGGTCCAACGCCGCGCCGTCTTGACGGCAATCCAGGCTGGTCACGCCGAGCGACCCGAACAGGTCCAACGCCGCCTTCATCGATTCTGCGTCTTGCAGATCACCGGCAATGACGCCGACCCGATCCGCCTTGACCGAGTTCAGCTTCGCGACAACCGCTTCAAAGGCCCCCGACCAGGTCGCAGGCTGCAGCTTGCCGCCGGTGCGGACATAGGGGCGGTCCAGACGCTGGCGCATCAGGCCATCGCAGGCATAGCGGGTCTTGTCCGAGATCCACTCTTCATTGACCTCTTCATTGATGCGCGGCAGCACGCGCATGACTTCGGCGCCGCGCGCATCGATGCGAATGGCGCTGCCCAGAGCATCCATCACGTCGATGGTTTCGGTCTTTTTCAACTCCCAAGGCCGCGCATTGAAGGCATAGGGCTTGGAGGTCAGGGCACCGACCGGGCAAAGATCGATCACATTGCCCGACAGTTCGCTGTTCACAGCACCTTCGAGATAGGTCGTGATTTCAGCATCTTCGCCCCGGCCCGTCATGCCAATTTCCGGCACGCCCGCGACTTCGGTGACAAAGCGCACACAGCGGGTGCACTGGATGCAGCGGGTCATGACCGTCTTGATCAGGGGACCCATGAACTTTTCTTCGACGGCGCGCTTATTCTCGTCAAAGCGGGTCTCGTCGCGGCCATAGCCCATGGCTTGGTCTTGCAGGTCGCACTCACCGCCCTGATCGCAGATCGGGCAATCGAGCGGGTGGTTGATCAGCAAGAACTCCATCACCCCTTCCCGCGCCTTCTTGACCATCGGGCTATTGGTGAAGATTTCCTGATTTTCCGCTGCCGGAAGGGCGCAAGAGGCCTGTGGCTTAGGCGGTCCGGGCTTTACCTCGACCAAGCACATGCGGCAGTTGCCCGCGATGGACAGCCGCTCGTGATAGCAAAAACGCGGAATCTCTTCGCCCGCCAACTCGGCGACCTGAAGAACCGTCATGCCGGGCTCGAACTCGACCTCGACGCCATTGACCTTGGCTTTAGGCATGATGTGCAAATCCTACGCTCAACATTGCAACCGTCGCGACCATGTCCGTTACTCCGCCGCCGTCAGGGTGACGCCCTGCACGTGGGGGCGACCGATGCGATAGCGGGTGATGCGGTCTTCGACCTCGGGACGGAAGTGACGGAACAGGCCTTGGATCGGCCAAGCCGCCGCGTCGCCGAGGGCGCAGATCGTGTGACCTTCAACCTGACTGGCCACGTCGAGCAGAAGATCAATCTCCTTCATCTCGGCCTCGCCGGTCGCCATGCGCTCCATCACGCGCCACATCCAGCCGGTGCCTTCACGGCATGGCGTGCACTGGCCGCAGCTCTCATGCTTGTAGAAATAGGCCAGACGCGCGATCGCCTTTACCAGGTCCGTGGACTTGTCCATGACGATGACGGCGGCGGTGCCAAGGCCCGAGCGCAGTTCGCGCAGGCTGTCAAAGTCCATCAGCGCCGTTTCGCACTGCTCGGCAGGGATCATAGCCACGGACGATCCGCCAGGAATGATGGCCTTAAGATTGCCCCATCCGCCGCGAATGCCGCCGCAATGGTCCTCCAGCAACTGGCGCAGCGGGATCGACATGGATTCTTCGATATTGCAGGGCCGCTCGACATGGCCCGAGACGCACATCAGCTTGGTGCCGGTGTTGTTCGGGCGCCCAAAGCCCGCGAACCAGTCCGCGCCACGGCGCAGGATGGTGCCGACCACAGCGATGGACTCAACATTGTTCACAGTCGTTGGGCAGCCATAGAGGCCCGCGCCCGCCGGGAATGGCGGCTTCAGGCGCGGCTGGCCCTTCTTGCCTTCGAGGCTCTCGAGCAAGGCGGTCTCTTCACCGCAAATATAGGCCCCGCCGCCGTGATGGATATAGAGGTCGAAATCCCAGCCATGGACATTGTTCTTGCCGATCAGCTTGGCCTCATAGGCCTGCTTGACGGCGGCTTCGAGCACTTCGCGCTCACGGACATATTCGCCGCGAATATAGATGTAGCAAGCATTGGCCTGCATGGCGAAGCTGGCAATCAGACAGCCCTCGATCAACAGGTGCGGATCATGCCGCATGATCTCGCGGTCCTTGCAGGTACCAGGCTCGGACTCATCGGCATTGACCACCAGATAGTGCGGGCGATCCTTGACCTCTTTGGGCATGAACGACCATTTCAAGCCGGTGCCAAAGCCCGCCCCGCCGCGTCCGCGCAGGCCAGAATTCTTGATCTGGTTGATCACCCAGTCGCGGCCTTGAGCCAACATATCCGGGGTCGCGTTCCACGCGCCACGCTTCTTCGCGCCTTCCAGTCCCCAATCTTGGAAACCGTAAAGGTTCGTGAAGATCCGATCCTTGTCTTCCAGGATGCCGACCATGACCCTGCTCTCCAAATCAACCCCTGCCGAGGGCAGGAATTGCAGGCGGACATACCGCCTGAAACCTTTAAAACCAACCGAGAACTGATGCCCCCGATCCTCTCTTAGCCCGCCTGACGGAGCCGACGCCTAGTCTTCTTCTGGTGCAACGAACGGATGGGCCTTGACCCACGCCGCCCGCTTCATCATCGACACGATCAGGCAAAACCACCCGATCAAGATCATCGCAACCGCGCTCTTGCCCAGTTCGGTCGAGAGCCCAAGCCCTGACCGCCCATTGATCAAGATACCCAGCGTTCCCAAGGCCACGACGACCAGACCGCCGACCCGAAGGGGCCAAGCAATCTTACGGACCTCAGCCAAATAGGCCTTCAGCGCAACGGCACCTGCGTCAGCCATGACTGGCCTTCGCCCTAGTTTCTTTCGCCCAAGCCATCACAAACCAGATCTGGCCACCAAATCCTGCAATCAGAGCCGAAACAAAAACCCACAACAGGGGCTGCACATGCCCAAATGCAAAACCCGCAAAAGCAAACAGAGCCACAGCCGCGCAAACCACCTCTATGATGACCATGCGGATAAACAGGGTGCGCAAACGCGCCGTGTCTAACTCCGTTGGAATGTGAGGCGCCGCATTGCTCATCAGGCTGGCTCAGCCTCCGGCAGGTTCGGCAAGGTCAGTTTGGCAGCCTTAGAGCCATCATAGAGCGCAGGATCGGTCAGGCTGGTGACAGCCCCAGCCGGTTCTGACGAATGACGCCCCGTATAGGACCCCGCCTTAGGGGCCTTACCGGCCTTAAAGTCGTCGATGATCTGAGCCAGGGTCTCCGGGGTCAGGTCCTCGTAGAAATAGTCGTTGATCTGAGCCATTGGCGCATTGGAACAGGCACCCAGGCACTCGACCTCTTGCCAAGTGAAGGCTCCGTCAGCCGAAAGCTTGTCCTTGGCCCCGATCTTGTCCTTACAGACCTTCATCAAATCGTTGGCGCCGCGCAGCATACAAGGCGTCGTGCCGCAAACCTGAATGAGGGCAACCTTACCGACCGGCTCAAGCTGGATCATGGTGTAGAAGGTCGCGACCTCCAGCACCCGGATCACGGGCATGTCCAGCATCTCGGCGATCTGGCGGATGGCGGGCTCACAGACCCAGCCCTCTTGCTTTTGCACAAGCCACAGGATCGGCAGCACAGCAGACTGCTTGCGCGCCGCCGGATATTTGGTCAGCCACCACTTGACCTGCTTCAGCGTCGCCGCCGAAAAGGTGAAGCTTGCAGGCTGGTCTTTGGCAAGACGACGAACGGACATGCCTTAGGCCTTCACGAAATCAACGCGGGCGATCTTGTCACCGACGATGGTGTAGATGGCCGCCACCTCGAAAGGCACAGCGTCTGGATTGCGCAGCACGCG
>CANKPO010000170.1 GCA_947484535.1 Caulobacteraceae bacterium | reverse complement strand
GAGGCCATGCAGATCAGGTCGCCGGACTGTATATCCATCACCACGCAGGCGCCGCTTTCCTCACCGAGCACTTCCAGCGCCCGGCTCTGAACATCAGCATCGAGCGACAGGACGACTGTCTTTCCCGCGACGGGATTTATGTCGCCCTCAGGGTCCTTCCGGACCTCACGGCCGAGGGCATCAACCTCGGTCTTGACCGCACCCGACTTGCCGCGCAGGACGGTGTCGAGTGCCTTTTCCACGCCCTGCTTGCCGATACGAAAGCCGGGATGGTGCAGAAGCGGATCGGGATTGAGACCTGCCGCTGCGACATCGCGGTCTGAAACCTTGGCCACATAGCCGACCACATGGGCAAAGGCCCCGCCATGGGGATAGACCCTCGCCTCGCCCATATCGGCCGTGACGCCGGGAAGTTCGGGTGTCCGCACATTGACCCGTGAGAACTCCTCCCAGGTCAGGTCTTCAGCAACAGCGACGGGAACGAGCTTGGGACTGCGGGAAATTTCGCGCAGCAGTTGGCGACGTCGCTCCGGCGTGATCGGGATCAGTTGCGACAGGGCATCGAGCGTGGCGTCTATATCATTGACCTCGTCACGCACCACCAGAACGCGGAAATTGGGCCGGTTGGAGGCGAGCTCGACTCCGAACCGATCCATAATCCTGCCACGAGGCGGTGGGATCAGACGAAAATTGAACTGGTTTTCCGTCGACATCAGGCGATAGCGGTCAAACTCTATGAGCTGGAGCTGGGCCAACCGCCCGCCAAGCGCCAAGATGGTGCCGCCTGCCAAGCCGCCCATTAGAAAGGCGCGCCGGTTGAAAACGCCCTGACGCTGATTGACCTCAGAAAAAAAGATCGACGGTTCACTCATTTGAAGCGGACGTCCGCGTCCTCAAAACGCTCAATCAACTGGTGGGCAAAGGGATAGAGCGCGGCGGTTACGGCCCACTGCCAAAAGGCCCCAACCATACTGGGCGCGGCTTGGACATCGATCAGGGTCACAAGATAGGCGGTCAGCTCAACAATCAGACAGGTGATGGCATACCAGACCCAGTTCATCGACTGGCCCTGCCCGCTGGCAAAGCTGCGTGAGGCCAGAACACCGGCATAGCCAAACAGCAATGAGACGCCCCAAAGGCCAAGGGATGCACCCCACAGAACGTCCAACAGCAAGCCCGCAACCATCAAAACGAAAGGCGGCAGGATCGAGGGCCGGATCACCGCCCAGACAAAGGCGGGCACCATCAAAAAGACCGGCTCGGGGGGCACAAGACCAAAGACCCTTATGGGCAGTGCAAATAGCAGCGTCAGCATCAGGCAGGTCAGTGTCGGGACCGCTAACCAGTTCCACGGATCCATCGAGCGTGCAGCCGTCTGACGCGAGGTCTGAAACGTCATCTGGCCGGCTCCTCCGCAGCCGCGCTCGGCTGGGCAACCGGTTTGGCCAGCGCAGGCGGTGGGGCGATGGGCTTGACCAGCGCAGGGGCAGGCTTGGCCATCACAGGCTTCGGCGCGGAAGGCTTCGGCGCGACCTGAGCAACAACCGGCGCGGCGGCAGGCCTTGCTGTCAGCGCAGGTGGCAGGACAGAAGACGAGGCCACTGGCGCGGGAACATCGGTCAAGGGCGGCATTTTCGAGGCCTGCAACGCCTTTTGCGCGGCAAGATCGGTAAAGTCCTTGAACAGAAGAATACGGACCAGGTCAATCGGCACAGAATCTGAACTCAAACGCACCCGCCAATGGCCGTCCAAGCCCTTGACTGCGGTTCCAACCGGAAGGCCACGGGGCAAGACACCGCCATCGCCAGAGCTCAAGATCCGGTCGCCATTACGAACCGGCTCAATGCCCCGCAGATAGTCCAAAGTCGGATTGGGACCGCCATCTCCAGACAGGATCGCGCGGGCATTGGTACGGTCAACCAGGACCGGCATGTGGCTCGCGACATCGGTCAGCAGCAGAATGCGACTAATACCCTGCCCTGTCCCGACAACGCGGCCAACCAGACCGGCGTCACTCATCACCGGTTGGCCGACCCTGACCCCCATCTCCTCACCAGCATTGGCAAGGCGGGTATTGGCAAAGGGACCGCGCGCATCAAGCACGATCCGCGCGGTGACCATGGGGATGGGGGGATCAATCTTGACGCCGAGCAAGGCGCGGTAGCGGGAATTGATGTCTTCGAGCGCGATGGCAGCGTCGCGCCACTGCCGCAGCCGCGCATTTTCGAGCTTCAGGCGGCGATTTTCACTGACCGCGAAGAAATAGTCACCAATGCCGTTGCTCAGGCTACGCGCCCAATCGGCAGGCGTTGATAGGACATCGGCGGCAGGGGCTACGACCCGATCAACAACAACACGCCCAGCGCCATAGGCCTCGGCCTTATAGGTTTCGCGCCGGTCGCTGAGCAAAAGGCCAAGACCGGCCACGCCCGCGACAATCACCGCCATGGCTGCCGCCCAGGTTAGCGGGACCTTGAGGTCTTGAAATGGCCCGTCCCTTAAGGACAACGCTGGTCTCCACGGCAGATCCGGACTGGGCCAAGATCACAGAAATTCGTCAGGACGCGAGAAGTGCCGCCAACAGGCGGTTAGGACATCGAAGATTCCAAGATGCCCTTCATCCAACGCGGATGCTCAAGCACCTTGCCGCAGCCTAGCGCCACGCAGGACAGGGGGTCATCAGCGACCGTCACCGGCAGGCCAGTATGGTCGCGAATTTCCAAGTCCAGACCGCGCAGCAAGGCGCCGCCGCCGGTGAGCATGATGCCCTTGTCGGCAATGTCCGACGCCAGTTCGGGCGGCGTGGCCTCGAGCGCAACCTTGACCGCCTCAACGATCTGGCTGACCGGCTCGGCCAAGGCGTCCGACGCCTGTTTCTCGCTGATCCGAACTTCGCGGGGCACACCCTGCATCAGGTCGCGGCCCTTGACCTCAATGGCAAGGCCTTCGCCGTCTGCTGGAGACCGGGCGGTGCCGATCTCCTTCTTGATCCGCTCAGCGGTGGTTTCACCGATCAGCAGATTATGGTGGCGGCGCATATAGGAGATGATCGCCTCGTCCATCTTGTCCCCGCCCACGCGAACCGAGCGCGAATAGACGATACCGGACAGGGACAGGACCGCGACCTCGGTCGTACCACCACCGATGTCGACGACCATCGAGCCGGTGGGCTCATGGATCGGCAGGCCTGCGCCAATAGCGGCGGCCATGGGCTCGTCGATCAGACCGACGCGGCGGGCCGAGGCATTCAGGCAGCTATCATTGATCGCGCGGCGCTCAACGGCGGTGGCGCCCGATGGCACGCAGACAATGACCTTTGGGTTCACGAAGCTCTTGC
The DNA here is from genome assembly GCA_947484535.1 of Caulobacteraceae bacterium. Lineage (GTDB taxonomy): Bacteria > Pseudomonadota > Alphaproteobacteria > Caulobacterales > Caulobacteraceae > CAISGS01. The sequence continues at coordinate 1,119 of CANKPO010000170.1, read as the reverse complement.
GATTATGAACCTTGCGGATGAAGTGTTTGATCATCTCTTCGGCCACTTCGAAGTCCGCGATCACGCCGTCACGCATGGGGCGGATGGCCTCCATGTGACCAGGGGTGCGGCCCAGCATCTGCTTGGCTTCGATACCCACAGCGTGAACGATCTTGCGTCCGCCGACCGTACGCAGCGCCACCACCGAAGGCTCGTTCAGAACGATGCCCTTACCCTTCATATAGATCAGGGTGTTGGCGGTGCCGAGGTCAATGGCGATGTCGTTGGAGACCATGCCGAAGAGGGACGAAAACATGATGTGCCTTGAGACTCAGGGATTGAAGGGCGTCTTACCTAAGGTAGCGAATAGATGGTCTTGTGGCTGCAGCCTTTGACGGTTCTTCCACACGAATTAGGTTCCGTAAGGATAATCTACAGACAATGAGAACGCTTACCCTGTTTCAAGCCCTGCAGACAGGTCGATTTGCCCTGTGGGCGCGTTGAATTCAAGGCATTTTGTGATTCGGTTTGACCGGCGTCTATAGGCACACCGCTCAAAACCATAAGCGAACAAACTATCCGATCGCGGCCAAAACTACGCCGAGCGCGGTAATGGTCCCCGCCACGATCTGAGACAGGGTCAAACGCTCCGCAAAGAGCCTGCGTCCCATCAGGGCTGCGACCGGCATCTCGACGACACCAACAGCGCGAACCGGTCCTGCCGGGCTCATGGTCAGGGCGATAAACCACAGCGCAGAGGCCCCTGCCCCAAAGAAACCCGCCCCCAAGGATGACTTCCAAGCGCCGATCGCGCCCCTCAGCGCCTTGGGGTCAAGGATCATGAGGCCAATGATCAGGACGAGGGTCTGGATCGTTTGGACAACGGCCACCGTCACAAGCGCGGAAAAGACCGCGTGATGCGGATCAAAGGCTAGGCCCCCTTGGCGAAAGGCATTGGCGCTTAGGGCGAAACAGGCTCCCGACGTTAGGCCAAGCAGGGCCGGGCTCCAGTCGCGAACCCCCTCCATCCGACGCGGCCAAGACAGATAGACGAGGCCCGCTGTTGCGATAAACAGCCCGGCCCAAGCGACAGGGCTGATCGGATCGTGAAACACGAAGAACCCGACGAGGGCCGTAAAG
>CANKPO010000169.1 GCA_947484535.1 Caulobacteraceae bacterium | reverse complement strand
GCCGATCCACTTATTGCCGCCCTCATGGCGCTCTTTCTGTTCCTTCAGGCGCTCTTGAAGGGTCTCCATCAGCTTATCAAAGCCGCCGAGGGCTTCGATCTCAGCCTTTTCCTCATCGGTGAGGAACTTCTCGGTCAGAAGGCGCAGCCATTCGGAAGGGATTTCAGAGGTGTGATCGTCGTCGATCTTTTCCAGGCCCTTAAAGACGCTGCCAAAGATACGGTCGAACTTGTCGAGGTTCTTCTCGTCCTTGACTAGGGCCGAACGGGACAGGAAGTAGAAATCCTCGACCGTGCGGTCGATGACCTCCTTGTCCATGGCCTCCATCAGCATCAGGTACTCTTTAAGAGAGACCGGGACGCGGGCCTGACGAAGCTCGGAAAAGAAGCGCATGAACATGGTGGATAGGCCCGTGCAGGGTTTCGAACAGTTGTTCGTCTAAAGATGAGGCCGCGAGCCCTCACTGTCCAGTCTTTGCGGACGCGCCAAGCACGGATTCAGGCGCTCAAAGTGATGTTGGAGTGGCTTTAGGCCTCTTTCAGCTTACGCCAGATTGTCATGCGCGAGACGTGGAGGGTTTCAGCGATCTGTCCAGCCCCCATCCCGCGCGCCTGCAGCGAGCGGATGTCGTCGGTGGTGACGCGGTTGCGACGACCGGTTCCGGGATTCGCCATCGGGCGGTTACCGAGGCGGCCATCAAGGCTGCAGATCATTTCCAAGGTATGGATGAAGTCATCGTCGACCACCCCGGGCCGGTTCAGGCCGGCATCCAGCAAGCGCAGGCCAATCCCCCGCGACTTCAAGGTTTGCAAGAGGCCAAGCACAGCGACGCTGGAACTGCCGATCTGGTTCAAGCGGGTGACCACGATCTCGTCGCCCTGTTCAGCAAAATCTACGACGGACTGCAGGACGACGCCGCAGGCTGAGCGCGGTGGCCGTGCGGTCTCAACACGAATGACCTTGCAGCCCGCTTCAACCAATGAAGCCCGATCTGACTCGATTTGAGGGTTAATCGATGGGCAGTCTTTCGCCCCCCTGTTCAAGACAAGGTCAATGTCACAGATATAACCAATGCGCAGCATAGCGATCGAGCCCCGATATTAAACGTCAGGTCGCATCTGTCCGCATGTCACGGCGTCGCGACTCTGATGGCCGTTGTTCAGCCAAGACAGTGTTACGTGACACGAAATGGGGGTGTAAATCACTAACTGTGACTCTGGATTATATAATTATAATCACTACTTTAAATAATATCACCGGCGGAGGATGAATTCTCGGTCTCGCACCTCACCGACGGGGAATTCATATTCGCCGACCTTGGTGAAGCCGTGGCGTCCGTAGAGGCGCTGGGCACCATAGTTCTCAGACCAGACACCAATCCAAAGGCGGCGACCCGGCTTTACGAGCCAATCGAAACAGGCGGTCATGAGGCGGGTGCCCGCCCCACCGTTCTGTGCACGGTTCAGCAGATAGATCCGCTTCAGCTCGCCGCAGGTCGGGCTCACGTCTGGATGGGGCAGGTCGCAGGTCCCGGCGACGGCATAGCCTACGGCTTGACCGGCCTGCTCTGCGATCCAAACGCCATAGGCATCGGATGCGATCCAAGCGCGATAGTTTTCGGCCAGATGGGCGCTGTCCAAAAAGGCCTTCAGGTCTTTGGGCGGATAGAGATGGCCAAAGGTCTCGGTAAAGGTCTCGCGCCCCACAGACTCCAGCGCGGCGGCGTCATCGACTGTTGCCAATCGGATCGTGATCATCGCTGACCTAGGCCCGAAGGTTGGCGGTCGCCTGATCGACGCCTAGCGCTGTGAGAGCCGTACGGACGATGGCCTCTGAATCCAGATGGGCCTGCGCATACATGATCTCAGGCCTGTCCTGATCTTGGAAAATATCGGGCAGGGTCAGGGTGCGAATCTTCAGGCCCCGGTCCAGCGCCCCGCGCTCGGCGAGCATCTGCAGCACAAAGGCCCCAAAGCCGCCGACCGATCCCTCTTCGATGGTGATCAGGCACTCATGCTCGCGAGCAAGGCGCAGGATCATCTCCTCGTCGAGCGGCTTGGCAAAGCGGGCATCGGCCACCGTGGCGGTCAAGCCATGGGCGGCCAAGATGTCTGCCGCATGGAGCGCCTCGGCTAGACGCGTGCCTAAGGACAGGATCGCCAGCGCATTGCCTTCGCGCAGGATACGGCCCTTGCCGATCTCTAGCGGTTCGGCAAAGTCGGGAACCCCGACCCCGGTGCCGTCACCGCGCGGATAGCGAAAGGCGCTGGGTCGGTCATCGATGGCGGCACTGGTCGCAACCATCCGGGCCAGTTCGTTCTCGTCCGCAGCGGCCATGACGACAAAGCCGGGCAGGGCACCCAGGAAGCCGATGTCAAACGATCCAGCATGGGTCGGACCATCAGCCCCGACCAGACCGGCGCGGTCGATGGCAAAGCGCACGGGCAGGCCTTGAATGGCCACATCATGCACGACCTGATCATAGCCACGCTGAAGGAAGGTCGAGTAGATGGCGGCGAAAGGCTTCATGCCATCGGCGGCCAGACCAGCCGCAAAGGTCACCGCATGTTGCTCGGCGATCCCGACATCGTAGGTGCGGTCCGGGAAGCGCTGACCAAAGAGGTCAAGGCCGGTGCCGGAGGGCATGGCGGCGGTGATGGCGACGATGCGATCATCGCGCTCAGCCTGCTTGATCAGTTCAGTCGCAAAGACCTTGGTGTAGCTGGGCGTCGCGGCGGGGGTCTTGGCCTGCTTGCCGGTGACGACATCGAACTTGACCACGCCATGGTACTTGTCGGCGGCGTTCTCCGCCGGGGCATAGCCCTTGCCCTTTTGTGTCACCACATGGACCAGCACCGGACGATCATTGAATTCTTTGGCATTTTTTAGGACTTGAACTAGGTTATCCAGATCGTGTCCGTCAATCGGGCCAATATAATAGAAGCCGAGCTCTTCGAAGAAGGTGCCGCCGGTGACCATGCCACGGGCAAATTCCTCAGCCTTTCGCGCCGCCTCTTGCAGGGGCTTGGGCAGGGCGCCTGCCATGGTCTTGCCGAGCTTGCGCAGGGACTGGTAGCCGCCGCCAGAGACAAGACGCGCCATATAGGCGCTCATGCCACCGACGGGAGGGGCGATCGACATGTCATTGTCGTTGAGAACCACGATCAACTGCTTGGTGGTCTCAGCGGCATTGTTCATCGCCTCATAGGCCATGCCCGCACTCATCGAGCCATCGCCGATGACCGCGATCACCTTATTGTTGTCGCCGCGCTGGTCGCGGGCGGCACAGAAGCCAAGGGCGGCAGAGATGGATGTCGCCGCATGGGCCGCGCCGAAAGCGTCATATTCACTTTCGGCCCGCTTGGTGAAGCCCGACAGGCCGCCGCCTTGGCGCAGGGTGCGCATGCGGTCGCGGCGTCCGGTGAGGATCTTGTGCGGATAGGCCTGATGGCCCACGTCCCAGATCAGGATATCGCGAGGGGTCTCAAACACATGGTGCAGGGCAACGGTCAGCTCAACCACGCCAAGGCCAGCGCCCAGATGGCCGCCGGTGGTCGATACGGCGTCAATCATCTCGGCCCGAACCTCATCGGCCAACTGACGAAGCTGGCCAAGCGCCATGCCCCGCGTGTCCGCAGGCATGGTCACAGTGTCGAGAAGGGGCGTGTTGGAAACCATGATGCGTTCGGACTTAGGGTCCGATCCTTACAGAAAATTGAGAGCCATACAGACGGTCAGGAGCGACGATCTAGCACGAAATCGACGCTGTCCTTTAGAAATTTGGCGCGATTACCAAAGGGGGCAAGGTGGGCGCGGGCCTGATCGGCGAGCATCTGAACGCGCTCGCGGGCCGGTTCGAGGCCTAGAAGGGTGACAAAGTTAGCCTTGCCCTTGGCCGCGTCCTTGCCGCCCGCCGCCTTACCGAGCAGTTCGACCTCGCCTTCGGCGTCCAGAAGGTCGTCGACAATCTGATAGGCGAGACCCAGATCATGGGAAAATCCCAGCAGGGCGTGGCGTTCGCCGTCGCTTGCACGGGCTAAGATTAAAGGAATTTCAAAAGCATAGGTGATGAGCGCACCGGTCTTTAGCCGCTGCATCCGCGCCGCCGTGCCCAGATCATCGGGGATACCCAGAATGTCGATCATCTGACCGCCTGCCATGCCGGTTGCCCCCGAGGCGACGGCCAACCGATAGAGCAACTGGGCCCGGATATTGCCGTCCTCGTACGTGTCCGGATGGGCCATAATTTCAAAGGCGACAGACTGTAGCGCGTCGCCGACCAGAACAGCGGTGGCCTCATCATAGGCCTTGTGAACGGTCGGACGGCCTCGGCGCAGATCGTCATCATCCATGCAGGGCAGGTCGTCATGGACCAGACTATAGGCGTGGATGCATTCAAGCGCGCAGGCGGCGCGAAGGACGGGGCGCTCTTCGAGGTCAAACATCTTGGCCGCTTCGAG
>CANKPO010000168.1 GCA_947484535.1 Caulobacteraceae bacterium | reverse complement strand
TTGGCCCAGCCTTGCGCTGCACGGTCCGCACCTATTGCAAAGATCGCGGTCGCACAGGCCAAGAAGCACAGGACTGCGACCACAAAGACCAAGGCCCCGTCATGGGCCTCTTCTCGCGGTAGAAGGGCGGCAGGTTTCCAGCGTGCAGGATTGAAGGCCATGCTCATGGCCCCCGATCCTCGAGGCTGTCCTCTTCCGTGAGGGTCAAGGGGCGGCGATAGATGAACTCTGGCTCGCCGCTGGCCACCAGGCCGAGATCATCGGCAGGATCGTCCGCAGCCCCGTCCATAAAGGGCGAGGTCAGGCGACCGTTCTCAATATTGAAGGCGGGCATGCCGGAACTGGCGACCAGATCCAGATCATGGCTGGCGATCAGCACCGTCGTGCCGAGGCGGTTCAACTCGGTAAAGAGTTTGAGAATTCTCTGGCCCATCTCGTGATCGAGATTGCCGGTCGGCTCATCAGCCAAGATGATCTCAGGGCGCGCCACAACCGCTCGGGCAATGGCTAGCCTTTGACGTTCGCCGCCGGACAGGGTTTCAGGCATGGCGTGCATCTTGGTACCCAAGCCGACCCACTGCAAGAGCTCAGCAATATCGGTACGATAGGTCGCAGGCTTTTGTCCGGCAAGGCGCATCGGTAGGGCGACATTATCGAACGCGGTCAGGTGCTCCAACAGATGCATCTCTTGAAACACGACCCCGATCCGGCGCCGCAAGAACGGCAGGTCCTTGCGTTTGGCCCGGCCTATATCCTGACCAAACAGCTCAATACGCCCCCGTGACGGGCGATGGGCCAGATAGATCAGCTTAAGCAAGGAGCTCTTTCCGGCTCCAGATGGGCCGGTCAGGAAATGAAAACTCCCGGCCTTTAGCTCGAAGCTCAAATCCTGTAGAGTTTCAGGAGATCGACCATAGCGTAACCCTACGCCATCAAAACGAACGATGGTTTCAGTCTGATCTCTGTCGGCGAGTTCTATCAAGGGGCACGCCAGCGCTTCTGGACAGAGTGACGGAAATAGGCAACGTCGTTAGGTCGACCATTGGAGCTTCCGATTCGACTGCCATGATACTGACCTGTCCCGCCTGCGCCACCAGCTATTTCGTCGACGATGCCAAGATTGGCAGCGAGGGACGGACCGTGCGCTGTGCATCCTGTGGTGAGCGCTGGTTAGCCAAGTTGCCGCAAGAGGACGCCCCGCCCGCCCCGGTCGTCTCCGATGAGCGGAGGGCTGAAAGTGCAGCCGCCCGCCGAGCGCAGCGCTTAAAGGAAGCCCAAGAGGCCGCTCAAGCCGCCGCGTCTGCTGAAGATGGACCCATCCTCTTTGCCGCCCAGACCCGCAGCCGCAAAAAGACTGGCCCTCAGATTTCGCCGATGCTGATTACCGCGGGTATGGCGGCTGTGCTGGTGGCCTCGCTCGCAGCGGCGGTGGTGATGCGCGCCGATGTGGTGCGAATCTGGCCCCAGTCTGCCAGCGCCTTTGCCCTTGTTGGCCTTGCTCCTAATCCTACGGGATTGGCTCTGGAAGGGATTAAGGCCGATCGTATTCTTAAGGACGGCCACGCAGCCCTCTCGGTTACGGGTGCCATTCGTAATGTCTCGAACAGCGCCTTGATCGCGCCGCCCCTGCGTATCACCTTGACCGATCCTGCCGGAAAGACCTTGGCGGTCCAGATCGCCAAACCCGATGGGGTGACCATACCGGTTGGAGCGGTGCGCTATTTCGCGGTCTCGATCATCGATCCCCCCGCTCTGGCGCGCGACATGGATGTTGATTTCGTGCTCGACAAGCCAGTTCAAAAGGCCCCTTCAGCGAACGGCTCCGACAAAAGGCCAGGGTCGGCAGGCTCTGCACCACCCCACGGCGCGGCGAAGGACGTAAAGCCCCTACCTGCCGGTTCTCCCTACGCTTTGCACGATGCAGAAGGTGCGGGAGGGGAAGCCCATGCAGCGCCTGCCAAGGCTGGCCCAGCCAAGGCTGTCCCTTCCAAGGCTGTCCCAGCCAAGGCCACGACGGCCAAACCGGCCCCGGCCCATGGGTCCGCTAAAGGTCATGAGTGATAGGCCTGAACCGACGATGCTGCTGACGGCGGCAGACGTCGCGCGTCATGTGTCCGCTCTGGCCAAACAGATTGCGCCACAGATTACCGATGACACGGTGGTGGTCTGTCTGCTGACTGGCGGCATTTGGTTTGCGGCCGATATGACGCGGGCGCTCTCGGACCTTGGCCTTAATCCCTTGTTCGACGCCCTGTGGCTCTCATCCTATGGCGATGAGACCCGGTCTAGCGGTTCTGTTCGCGTGCAGGCCGGTCTTCAGCGCCCGATTACGGGGCGGCAGGTTCTGCTGCTCGATGATGTGTTCGATACGGGCCTATCCCTTTGCGAGGCCGTTCGGATCGTCAAAGAGGCTGGAGCTTCAGAGGTCCTCAGCGCCGTCTTCGCCCGCAAGCCTTGGCCCATCCCCCGGGCGATGGAGCCTGATTTTATCGCTTGGGAGGCCCCGGCCCTGTTTTTGGTCGGCTATGGCATGGATGATGGCGGCCGCTTGCGCGGCCTTTCAGGCATAGGCGCTTTAGACGCCTAAGCCTTTAGCCAAGGGGCCATGGGCTCGCGGGCCAGCATCTCTTCATAGGTCGGGCGCGGACGGATGACCGCATAGTGGTCGCCCTTGACCAGAACCTCTGGCACCAGAGGCCGGCTGTTATATTCGCTCGACATGGCCGCGCCGTAAGCCCCTGCCGACAGGAACGCCACCAGATCACCGGCCTCTAAGGGGGGCAGGTCGCGGTCGCGGGTGAAGGTGTCGCCGGTCTCGCAAACAGGGCCGACCACATCATAGGTCAGAAGGCCCGCATCCTTGGCCGGTTCCTTCAAGGGACTAATAGCGTGATAGGCGTCATACATGGCCGGACGGATCAGATCGTTCATCCCGGCATCGATGACCAGAAACCGTCGCCCCTCTGGCCGTTCATGGACATGGATCACTTCTGAGACAAGAACCCCAGCATTGGCCGCGATCATCCGCCCCGGCTCGAAGGCCAGTTGCACATTCAGGCCTTGGGTCACCTCGGCGACCATGGCCGCAAAGGCGTCCGGCGCAGGCGGGGTTGGCTGATTGAAATAGGGAACGCCGAGGCCTCCGCCGAGGTCCAGACGCTCAACCTTGTGACCATGCTGACGCAGATTTTCGACAAGGCCGCGCATCTTGGCAAAGGCCTCGCGCATCGGGGTCAGGTCAGTGATCTGACTGCCAATATGGCAGGCCACGCCAGCGGCATGGATCGAGGGCAGGGACTCAGCCTTGGCATAGAGCCGCAGGGCCTCGGCAAAGGAGACGCCGAATTTGTTTTCAGACTTGCCGGTCGCAATCTTGGCATGGCCTCCGGCGCTGACATCGGGATTGACCCGAATGGCGATGGCTTGGCGCTTGCCTAGGCGGGCGGCGACCTCGGCGAGCAGGTCGAGTTCTGGCTCGGACTCGACATTGATCTCACAGACCCCGGTCTGAACGGCAAAGGCCAACTCCGCCGCCGTCTTGCCGACCCCGGAAAAGACGATGCGTGAGGGGGGAATGCCAGCGGCAAGGGCGCGGCGGACCTCGCCTTCGGACACCGTATCGGCCCCGGCCCCTTGGGCGGCGAGGGTGCTTAGGACCGAGAGGTTGGAATTGGCCTTAACCGCATAGGCGACCAGAGGCTCACCGACACCCAAGCCCTTGAAGGCGTCTTGGAAGACGTTGAAATGGCGCTCTAGGGTGGCGGACGAATAGACATAGACCGGCGTGCCAACGGCCTTGGCAATGGCTGCCAGGGCCACGCCCTCGCACCAAAGCTCGCCGTCGCGATAGTCGAAATGATCCATGGGGTCTCTGTCTGGGTTCTAAATCAGTTAGGGGTCGCAGCCGGTGCGGCTTCGATCTCTTTTGGTGTTAAGGGCTGCGGCGTCACGACCTTGGCTTCGGCAGCCTTGGCGGCCGCATCGGCCTCCGCCTGTTTCTTGGCGGCATAGGCGGCCTTGGCCTCGGCCCCAAACAGCGGCGCGGGCTGATCCAGCTTGCCCTGCTTGCCGCAGGCACTGACCATCAAGAGGCCTGCAGCGGCCAGAACGATCAGGGCGGATCGGCTAAGATTGCGACGGATCATGTGAGCAGGTCCTTCCAGCGTTGGATTTGGGTGCGCACCTGATCGGGCGCGGTGCCGCCATAGCTGCGGCGGCTGGCGGCAGAGGCGGCGGGGGTCAGGACGGCATAGACGCCGTCCGTGATGCGCGGCTCCAGCGCCTGAAGATCGGCCAGAGGCAGGTCCGCGAGACCTAGGCCCAAGCCCTCGGCGCGCTTGACGGCGGCGCCGGTAATGTGATGGGCATCTCGGAACGGCATGTTCAACTCGCGCACCAGCCAGTCGGCCAGGTCCGTGGCCGTCGAATAGCCAGAGCCTGCGGCAGCCGCCATGCGATCCTTGACCGGCTCCATATCG
>CANKPO010000167.1 GCA_947484535.1 Caulobacteraceae bacterium | reverse complement strand
CCCGCGTCATTGCGAGGCGCATCGCGCCGAAGCAACCTAGGGGAACATCCGCTGAGGGTCGTGTCAGTCCCCTGGGTTGCTTCGCGATGCTCGCAATGACGCGGTGATGAGCGCGCGCCACCTTCCTCGAAATCAGATCTCCTCGCCAACCTGCTTGACCTGACCGAGGCCAGAAATGCTGGTGGAGAGGCTGGCGGGTTTGCGGGTCAGTTCGACGCCGCCAATGCCGGAGATCGCGATATTGGCGCTGGCGCGTGGTCCAAGCTTGGCTGAGCCCGCACCGGACAGGCTGACCTCGGCCTCATCCATTTGCATGCCCGATAGGTCCGCCGATCCCGCCCCCGAAATGTCGAGGGACAGAGCCTTGACCTTGCCCGTGCCCATCACGCTGCCGGTTCCAGAGAGGTTGATCTCAAGATCCTTCTGATCAAATTGGCGCAGGGTCAGGGACTGAACCCCGCCCAGTTCGAACCGGTGAACATTGGGGGCAGTCAGGGTGACCTTGAGTTTCCCGTCCCAATCATAGTGATCGTCACGCGATATGGTTCCATCCTCGATCTCGATACTATCGAGCACAGCCTTAGGCGCTTCAATGGTCAGTTTCGCGACCGGGCCTTGGATATAGGTGATCTCAGCAACGTCATTGACCTCTAGTCGATCTGACGCTGTCCAAGCGAAGTCTTGGCTTACCACAGGCCCACTCACGCGCGTCTTATAATCGCGATCATCCGACCCGACCGACCAATGCAAATTCTTGTTGTGGCTAAGGGTCTGAACCATGGACCCGATGCCCGCCAGACCTCCCGCAAAGCCGATGGCAGCAGACATCGAACCGATGGACAGGAAAAACCCGACAATGGTGACCAGAATAAGTGTGCGGATCATGGACGGACCTCCGAAGATTCAAGAACAGGCTTCAACAGACGCATATGCAGGCGCCCAAACCAGACCAGGCCATTGACGAAACCGATAGACACAAGGCCCGTCAGAGCGCCGAGCGACACACCTCCCGCCATCAGGCTCAGACCGCCGAGCATAACGGCGGCGATATAGTGGCCAATGCCGGCAAAGGGCCCAGCGACGAAGATGATGGCCCCGCCGGTAAAGATCCCGACAGAGGCAACCATAAAGCCCAGAAGCGTCGCCGCGACGGGCAGCAGGATGGGCAAGAGGATGACAATATCGATCACGCCTAGGCCGAGGATCGCAAAGATGGCGCCCGCAGCCGCAGACGGGTTTCGCTCCAGCTCCCAGCGGCGAATACCCGCCTCGGTGCGCAGTTCACGGGCCAGACGTGCGGGATCGCCCAGCGCGCTGGCGATCTCGTCTTCGGTACGGCCCGCTTGCAGGCCCTCTGAAAAATGCGCCTCATAGTCGGCCATGACCTCATCGACCGTGGTCTGCGGCAAGCCGCGTAGCCCGGTCCTGAGTTTCTCAACAAAGGTCTCTCGGTTCATTGGGGTGCTCCCAGTATGACATTGACGGCCTCGGAAAAGGCGGTCCATTCGATGGTCTGGGCCGCAAGGCTCGCCCGTCCCGATGTGGTCAGTTTGTAATATTTGCGCGGGGGGCCGGATGAGCTCTCGACCAGATAGGTTTCCACCAACCGGTCCGTCTGCATGCGGCGCATGAGCGGGTAGATCGTGCCTTCCCCCATATCGATCGCCTTGGCGAGCTGGGCGGCAATATCATAGGCATAGGCGTCATTTCGGGACAGGACGGCGAGCACGCAAAGCTCGAGAACCCCCCTTTTCAACTGTATCTGAATGGCTTCGGTCAAACGCGCACTCCTCTTCACTTGAGGAGTGTATACGGCAAGGTACCTGTTGATGCAAGATACCTACTCACAAATAGTAGCGAGGCGGAAAATGGGCGTGGCTTAAACCCCCTACTCCGGCTTCGCCGGTACTTCCCCCAGAGGGGGAAGATTTACGCATCAATGATCTTCCCCCCTTGGGGGAAGTGGCCCGAAGGGCCGAAGGGGGCCTTGTTTTCTTCCCCCGCACCCGTGTTTCCCGCGAAAACGGAAAGATCGTGGATGAACACCCCCCACTCCCAACCCTCTCCCCCTCAAGGGGGGAAAGGGCTTTGTTTCTATAGAAAGAACCCCCTACCCCCGCTTCGCGGGTACTTCCCCCAGGGGGGGGGGAGATCAAGAGACGCTAAATCTTCCCCCTCTGGGGGAAGCGATGCGAAGCATCAAAGGGGCCTTGTTTTTCATACGATTTCCCCGCGAAGGCGGGGATTTAATGGGGCAATTACAGCCTGAGTGAAAGGGTCTGGGTCCCCGCCTTCGCGGGGAACACGACGATGGTGCTTCTTCTCCGCGTCATTGCGAGGCGTGAAGCGCTGAAGCAACCCAGGGGAACATCTACTCAGGTAAGCGTAAGACCCCTGGGTTGCTTCGCTACGCTCGCAATGACGCGGTGATGGGGAGGGCCTTTATTTCTCCCCAATCGCCACTCAAACAATTGCAATAACCCCCGCCCTCCCTATCTGTCGTTCGAACAGACAATAGGAACCTTCCCATGATCGAGCGTCGCGCCTTTGAGGGTCTTGGCCATGCCAACCATGGTTGGCTCAATGCCCGTCACCACTTCTCCTTTGGCAGTTGGTATGATCCCAAGCGCATGGGCTGGGGCGCTTTGCGGGTCTGGAACGATGATGAGATCGCGCCTCAGACCGGCTTTGCGCCTCACCCCCATTCGGACATGGAGATCATCACCTATGTTCGCAGCGGGGCCATCACCCATCAGGACAGTATGGGCAATAGTGGCCGCACCGAAGCGGGCGATGTTCAGGTCATGAGCGCGGGCGCAGGGGTGCGCCACTCGGAATATAATCGCGAAGACGTCACCACGACCCTGTTCCAGATCTGGATTGAGCCCAAGAGCCGGGGCGGCGAACCCTCATGGGGGGCCAAGCCCTTCCCCAAGTCCGACCGGTCTGGACGGTTCGTGGCTCTGGCCAGCGGCTTTGCCAATGATGAAGGAGCCTTACCGATCCGGGCCGAAGCGCGGGTTCTGGGAGCAACCCTCAAGGCCGGAGAGACCACGACCTATCATCTGGGCGCAGGCCGTCACGCCTATTTGACCGTTGCGGCGGGCTCGGTCGAAGTCAATGGTCTGCAACTGGACACTCGTGATGGGGCGGCTGCGACAGATGAGGCGACCTTGACCTTCACCGCCCACAGCGACGCCGAAATTGTTCTTGTGGATGCCCTTTAGGCCGCAGCCCTAATGCTTTGACGATGGGGAGGCCACCGCTATGGTGCGGTCAAGTTCTGGCAGGCTTAGCCCGCCGCCCTATCGCAAGGATCCGTCCATGACCGGCACAAACGTCGCAAAGCCCTTGGCCGCAGGTGCCCTGCTGGCGGCCCTTCTCATCAGCGTCCCAATGACGGCGCTTGCGGCTCCGGCCAAGACGACCGCGACCATCAAGGTGGATGCCAAACAGTCGGCAGCGGCATTGGAGATGTACAAGACCTCTATCGGCTATCGCACGGTTCAAGGTCAGGGCCAGATCCCAGCCTATGCCACCTATCTGAAAAAGGCGCTGGTCGCGGGCGGCTTTGCCGACGCCGATGTCACCATCGAAAAGATCGGTGAGACCGCCACCCTGACCGCTCGCTATCGCGGCAATGGCAGCAAGAAGCCCATGCTTCTGTCTGGCCATATGGACGTGGTCGAGGCCAAGGCCGCCGACTGGGTGCGCGATCCCTTCACCGCCGTGGTCGAAAACGGCTATGTCTATGGCCGCGGGGCCTCGGACATGAAGTTCGATGTGGTGATGCTGGTCTCCACCCTGATCCGCCTGAAACAGGAGGGCTTTAAGCCCAGCCGCGACATTGTTCTGGCCCTGTCCGGCGACGAAGAGACCGACATGTTCACCAGCCAAGCCCTGTCGCGGCAACTGGCCGGAGCCGAGTTCGCGATCAATGCCGATGCCGGCGGCGGCTTGCTCGATGATGCTGGCAAGCCCGTGGTCTATCAGGTGCAGGCCGGTGAAAAGACCTATGCCGACTTCGACATCACCATCACCAATCCCGGTGGCCATAGCTCTCGCCCCGGCGCGACCAACGCCATCTATGATCTGGCCAAGATCATCGACCGGATCGGCGCCTACAGGTTCCCTGCCCAGCCTAACGAGCTGACTGTCGGCTATTTCAAGGCCACCGGGGCCAAGACCCCCGGCCCGATCGGCCAAGCCATGCTGGCCTATGCCAACAATCCTGCTGACACAGCCGCGTCCGATCTTCTGTCCGCTGAGCCCGAATATATCGGACAGGTGCGCACCACCTGCGTGGCGACCATGCTGCGCGGTGGCCATGCGCTCAATGCCCTGCCGCAAGCTGCCACCGTGTCGGTCAATTGCCGGATCATGCCCGGCGTCTCGATTGCCACGATCAAGTCCACGCTTGAGACCATCATTGCCAATCCCGCCGCCACCATCACCGTTCTGGGTGAGCCTACCGCCAGTG
>CANKPO010000166.1 GCA_947484535.1 Caulobacteraceae bacterium | reverse complement strand
GCGCGCCAGCACCTTGCGTCAGGCCAGCCAAGCCGAGCCCTTGGCGGACTAGATCGGCAATCGGCAACAGAGCAAAACGCCATGTCTCCAGAAGTTCAGGCCTTTACCAACGCGATCTTGATCGCCCTTGCCCATGGCGCGATCAGCTTAGCCCTCTTGGCGGCTGGGGGTGTGCTCTATGCCTTTCTCACACCCCACAAGGAAATCGCCCAGATCCGCGATGGTAATGCGGCGGCGGCCCTGTCCTTTGGCGGCGTCTTGGTGGCCCTGGCCCTTCCCCTCGCCCTATCTTTGACGGCCTCGGCCTCGGCCTTAGAGATTTTGCTGTGGGGCATCATGACCGTTGTGGTCCAACTTCTGGTCTTTCGACTGATTGACATGCTGTTTGCCGGATTGCCCCAGCGGGTTGCGGAGGGGGAGATATCGGCTGCGGCCCTTCTGGTCTCTGCCAAGCTCGCCTCGGCCATGGTCTTGGCCGCTGCGGTGGCTGGGTGACGGCCTAATCCATGACCTTTCCGCGCCTGCCCGATTGGCTGGTCTATTCGGCGGTGGTCGTGGCTGTGCTTGTCGCTGCGCGTGGCCGCCAAGAAAATGCTGACGCCCCGCCGCCGCCGCCGATCAGCGCGGAAGAGGCGGCTCTGGCCACCGGAACCCTTTCGGAAACAGAGGCTGGAGAGGGCGAGGTCCGCGTGCCCAAGTCCCTGTCGCCCTCCCAGACCGGCACGGCCTTTTCCATCGCTCAAAGCGGTGTTTGGCTAACGGCGCGCCATGTGGTGCAGGACTGTCGGCAGGTGGCCGTGATCGTGGCGGCGGGACGGGGGGTGGTGGCAGAGGTGCGGCTCGACCCTAGCGCTGACATTGCCGTTCTCCTGACCCAAGGCGGCACACCGCCCTTGCCGATGGCGACCGAGGTGCCTGCTGTGGTCGGGGCCTTGGCCTTTCATCCCGGTTTCCCACAGGGCTCAGCCGGAGAGGTGGCGAGCCGCTATCTCGGCCAACAGACCCTGCATGGCCGGGGCCGGGCCGCGCGCGATCAGCCGGTGCTTGGCTGGGCTGAGGTGGGACGAACCGAGGGGTTAAGCGGCTCTTTGGCGGGCCTATCCGGCGCACCGACGCTCGATGTCGCTGGCCAGGTGGTCGGTGTGACCCTGAGCGAGACCCCGCGCCGAGGCAAGATCTATAGCACCACCCCCGCCACCCTTGAAGCCGCCCTTCGTTTGGCGGGGCCGGCCAAGGCCAAGCAGAACCCTGACAGCGCGCTTGACGGTGCCATCGGTGAGCCGATCACGGTTGAAAACTATGGCCGCGTCGCAGACGGCCTCAGGCGAGACCTGCGTGTGGTCCGCGTCGCCTGCCTTCGCGGCTAGCCCACCGTTCTATTTCACAGCGCGGTTGGCCACCAGATCTTCAACCACGGATGGATCGGCGAGGGTTGAAGTGTCGCCGAGCGATCCCAGCTCATTTTCGGCAATCTTGCGCAGGATGCGGCGCATGATCTTGCCCGACCGGGTCTTGGGCAGGCCCGGAGCCCATTGGATGATGTCGGGCGCGGCGAAGGGGCCGATCTCCTGACGCACCCAAAGGATCAGTTCCTTCCGCAGGGCCTCGCTGGGCTCGTGGGTATGGTCGAGGGTGACATAGGCATAGATGCCTTGGCCCTTAATATCGTGCGGATAGCCGACGACGGCGGCTTCGGTCACACCGCTATGGCCGACCAGAGCGCTTTCGATCTCGGCGGTGCCAAGACGGTGACCCGAAACATTGATCACGTCATCGACCCGGCCGGTGATCCAGTAATAGCCATCCTCGTCGCGGCGGCAGCCATCGCCGGTAAAGTACTTGCCGGGATAGGTGGTGAAATAGGTGGTGATGAACCGCTCATGGTCGCCATAGACCGTGCGCATCTGTCCGGGCCAGCTATCGATCAGGCAAAGATTGCCCTCTATCGCCCCCTCCAGAACCACACCCTCGGCATCGACCAGCTGTGGCTTAACGCCGGGCAAGGGCTTGGTCGCCGAGCCGGGCTTGGTGGCCGTCGCGCCGGGCAGGGGCGAGATCAGGGCGGCGCCGGTCTCGGTCTGCCACCAGGTATCGACGATGGGGCAGCGGCCCTCGCCGACCACGCGGTTATACCAGAGCCAGGCCTCGGGATTGATCGGCTCGCCCACCGAACCGAGCAGGCGCAGGGATTTGCGCGAGGTGCGGGTGACCGGCTCATCGCCCTCGCGCATCAGGGCGCGGATGGCGGTCGGGGCCGTATAGAAGATCTCGACCTGATGTTTGTCGATCACCTGCCAAAAGCGTGAGGCGTCCGGATAGTTGGGCACGCCTTCAAAGATCAGGGTCGTGGCCCCATTGGCCAGAGGCCCATAGACAATATAGCTGTGGCCCGTGACCCAGCCCACATCCGCAGTGCACCAGAACACCTCACCGGGGCGATAGTCGAAGATCAGCTCGTGGGTATAGCTGGCCCAGGTCATATAGCCGCCGGTGGTGTGCAGCACGCCCTTGGGCTTGCCGGTCGAGCCGGAGGTATAGAGGATGAACATCGGATCTTCCGCGCCCATCGGCTCTGGCGCGCACGCGGCGGGCACGGTTAGCCGCGCAGCGCTGTAGGAGACGTCCCGGCCCTCGACCATGGTCACGTCCGCGCCCGTGCGGGTAATGACCAGAACGGTGGTGACCTCTGGGCAGGATTTCAGGGCCTCATCGACATTGGCCTTCAACGGCACCTTGCGGCCGCCGCGCAGGCCCTCGTCGGCGGTGATGATCACATGGCTGTCGCAGTCCTGAACCCGGCCCGCGATGGAATCGGGTGAGAAGCCGCCAAAGACCACCGAATGGACCGCGCCGATCCGGGCGCAGGCCAGCATGGCATAGGCCGCTTCAGGGATCATCGGCATATAGATGGTGACACGGTCGCCCTTTTTGACCCCCCGGCCCTTGAGCACATTGGCCATGCGGCAGGTCTCTTCATAGGCCTCGCGATAGGTGATCTTGCGGCTCTGTGAGGGGTCATCCCCCTCCCAAATGATGGCCACAGCCTCGCCCTTCTCGGCCAGATGCCGGTCCAGACAGTTGACCGAGGCATTCAGGACCCCATCAGCGAACCAGCGGATACGGAAGTCCTCGGCGCGGAACGACACGTCCTTGACGATGGTGAAGGGCTTGATCCAGTCCAGACGGCTGGCGACCTTGCGCCAGAACCCGTCCGTATTGCTCGCCTCATGGGCCAGGGCCGCCTCATAGCCCGCTGCATCCATATGGGCCTTCTTGGCCCAGGCCTCGGGAACGGGGAACAGGTCATTGGCGTGGGACATGGTGCGGGCCTCCGGCTTTTATGGTTTGCGAAGGAGTATGCCGACCAAAGGGTGGTGGCAAGGTCGGCGAGGCATCGCCGATCAGGTGACGCGGTCCTCTCAGCGGGCTATGACAGGAAGAACGGAGAACTCATATGCTGCTCGCCCAATCGACCTGGCCCGAAATTGAGGCCTTTTTGACCCGCTCCAAGACGGTGATCATCCCCATTGGCTCTAATGAGCAGCATGGCCCGACGGGCCTTCTCGGCACCGATTGGATGTGCCCGGAGATCATTGCCCATGAGGCGCAAAAGGATGCCGATATTCTGGTCGGGCCGACCTTCAATATCGGCATGGCCCAGCACCATCTGGGCTTTCCCGGCACCATTTCCCTGCGCCCCTCGACCTTCATCGCGGCCATTGGCGATTGGACAAGGTCTTTGGCGGCGCACGGCTTTGAGAAGATCTATTTCTTCAATGGTCATGGCGGCAATGTCGCCACCATCGAGGCGGCCTTTTCCGAGCTCTATGCCGAGGCCTCCTTTGCCCGCCAGCCACGGGGCTATGCCTTGAAGCTGCGCAACTGGTGGGACCTCAGCGGCATCAACCGTCTGGCTCAGACCCAGTTTCCGGTCGGTCACGGTAGCCATGCCACCCCGTCAGAAATTGCCGTCACCCAGTGGGCCTATCCCCACGCCATCAAGACCGCCGACTATAGCCCGACTATCGCGCCGTCTGGCCCGATCCGCGAGGGACTGGATTTCCGCGCCCGTCACCCCGATGGCCGCATGGGGTCTGACCCGGCTCTGGCCACCCCCGAAAAGGGCGGCGAACTGGTGAGGGCCGCAGCGGCTGCGCTAATCACCGAGGTAGCCAGCTTCTCGGCTGAACCGTTCCTCGTCTGAGGCCTATTTGACTACGACCATGCCGCCTCGGGCCTCCACCGGCCAAGGGCTCAAGGACCGTCCGGCGCAGGGGCCAGAGGTGCAAAGCCCGGTCTCTGGTGTGAACAGGGCGCCGTGTCCCGCACAGAGCACGTGGTTGCCATCGCGGGTCAGATAACGGTCAGGCCCGCCGGATAGGGGCCACCCCGCATGGGGACAGCTATCGACATAGCCAAGGGTCTGGCCCCCGCGCCGCAGGATGAAGCCCGAGAACAGCGCCTCATCTTGGCGAAAGATAAAGCCCTT
>CANKPO010000165.1 GCA_947484535.1 Caulobacteraceae bacterium | reverse complement strand
TGAACGGTCGGACGGCCTCGGCGCAGATCGTCATCATCCATGCAGGGCAGGTCGTCATGGACCAGACTATAGGCGTGGATGCATTCAAGCGCGCAGGCGGCGCGAAGGACGGGGCGCTCTTCGAGGTCAAACATCTTGGCCGCTTCGAGCGCAAAGAAGGGCCGAAGGCGCTTGCCCGGACCGAGGGCGGCATAGCGCATGGCCTCCATCAGGCGCTGCTCTGGCCCATCCGAGCGGGGCAGCAACTGATCAAGCGCGACGGTCACCAGATCTGCGGCGCGCGCAATCCGGTCGCGTAGGTTCGGGACGTCAGGGGTAGAACTCAAAACAGACGCCCCCCATTGGGAACGGCCCGGTCAACATCCACCAGAACGACGTGGCCGTGGGGGTCGGGAAAGCCGAGGCAGAGCACCTCTGACATGAAGGGCCCAATCTGGCGCGGCACGAAATTGACCACCGCGGCGACGCGGCGGCCCATCAGTTCATCAAGGACATAGTGCTGGGTAATCTGAGCCGAGGATCGCTTGATGCCAATCTCTTCGCCAAAATCGATGGTCAGCTTGAAGGCGGGTTTGCGCGCCTCGGGAAAGGGCTCGGCCTTGAGGATCGTGCCGACGCGGATATCCACCCGGTCGAAATCATCAATGGTGATGGTGGGCGCAGCGGCGGTCATGCCGGGCTCTAGTTAAATTCGGCGGGCTCTGAGCCCACGGCGCCTTGAGCACCGACAACAATCTTTTCGACCCGCAGGCGGGCGGCTTCAAGCTTGGCTTCGCAATGGGCCTTGAGGGCCGCGCCGCGCTCATAGACCTCGATGGAGCGTTCGAGCGGGGCCTGACCGGATTCCAGCTCCGCGACGATCTTCTCCAGCTCGGCAAGGGCCTGTTCAAAGCTCAGGGCGGCGATGTCAGTGGCGGTGGTCATGCAGTCTCCGGTCTTAATCCAACCCCCAAGGGCGCGGTCGTCTGCGCGGCGAGCCTAGCGCCGAACAAAATGCTTTTGGGACCAGTAGTTGTAGCCCTGATCCTTGACCAACTTCCAGCCCAGACGTTTCAATTCCAGACCGATCATTTCGTTGAAGAAGCCGTGGGCGACCACAAGGACGTCACGGCCCTGATCGCCCATCTCACTCAACTGTCGAGCGGCCTCAACCGCACGCACTGTGGCGCCTGCGCGTGATTCTTGCCCGCCATGATGGTTGAAGAACCACCACCAGAAGCGCGACAGAAATCCCCAATGTATCGGCGACAAGCGCACAAGGCTTGGAAAGGGCGGCGGCGGAAGGGGGGCCTCGATGAACAGGGCATCCGAACTAAAGGCTCGGCCGCCACAAACCGCCTGCGCGCTCTCAATCGAGCGGGGACGGGTCGAGGAGATGATCAGGTCGGCGGCTTGGGCGATGGCAACCAAGTCGGCCGGAGGGGTCTGCCCCGCCTTCAGGCTGCCCGCTTCATATTGGGCCCACCAGGACAGGTAGCCCTTGGGCGGGAGGTTGATCTTGCGCGAGAGGGCAGGCTCGCCATGGCGGGCCAAGACAATGCGCACAGGCGCACTCGCACCCGAACGGGTGGTTGGCAGGTCAGACGGGTTCGGCGACGGTTCAGTAGCCATTTTGCTGTGTTCTTAGAACGTCGAAAATCGCGATCTAAGACTTCACCCCTCCTGCAAGGCGCGGACATGCGCCAATGCTGATTGCCCCAAAGCCTCTAGGTCGTACCCGCCCTCGAGCGAGGACACAACCCGCCCCGCACAATGACGCCGCGCAACGGTCAAGATGGCGCGGGTCGCCCAACCATAATCTTCCGCCTGAAGGGACTGTCCGCCAAGGGGATCTCGTGCGTGGGCATCGAACCCGGCAGAGATCAGAATGAGGTCGGGAGCGAAATCATCCAAGGCGGGCATCATGCTTTCAAAGCGCTTTTGCCAATGGGATCTTGGCGCATGGGGCGGCACGGTGCGGTTGATGACATTCCCAACCCCTGTCTCTGACGGATCGCCTGTGCCGGGATAGAGCGGGGCCTGATGGATCGAGGCCAGAAACAGGCTGGCGTCACTTTCCACCACAGCTTGACTGCCATTGCCGTGATGGACGTCAAAATCGACGATGGCCACGCGGGCGAGGCCGAGGCTCTGGGCAACCCGCGCAGCGACGGCCACATTGTTAAAGACGCAAAAGCCCATAGCGGTGCCCGGTTCTGCATGGTGCCCCGGTGGGCGGACGGCGCAGAAGGCCCGGTCATGATCGCCATTGACCACACCCCTGACCGCATCGATCACGGCACCCGCCGCGCGCCGGGCCGCCGCGATACTACCGGGAGACAGGAAAGTGTCTGGGTCCAACTCATGCAGGTCTTGAAGGGGCGAGGCGGCGATGAGGCGGTCCAGATGGGCGCGGGGGTGAACCCGCTGCAGGTCCTCCAACGACGCGAGGCTGGCTTCCCGCTGCAGCAGGTTCAGGTCCGACCCATCGGCCAAGGCATCGAGCACGGCTCCCAAGCGCTGCGAACGCTCAGGATGGCCGAGGCCGGGCTGATGATGTTCCATGTCAGCATGAGTGTAGAGCGCAAGGGTCATGGGCCTATGCTAGCAGGGCTAATCTGTTGGCCTCAAGCCTATCTCGACCAAGCGCTTATTGGTGAGGGGGACCTGTTAGGGGTCCAGATGGAAAAACTGGTTGAACGGCCCCGGTTTGTAGTCGCCAAAAGCATCACCTTGGATAAATCCGCGCTTAAGATAGAGGCGAATAGCGGGGTCGAATGCTGGCCCGGTACCTGTCTCTAGACTGATACGCATTAGCCCGCACCGACAGGCCGCGCTGATAATATGGTCCAGAAGCAGCGCTGCGACTCCGCGGCGCAGGAAATCAGGCTTTGTCCGCATCGACTTGATTTCACCAAACTGGCCGTCATGGTTTTTAAGCGCCCCAATGCCAGCAATCTGATCCCCAGACCAGACGGACCAGACCTCGATATTGGGTTGCATCAGGCCTGCCAAATCGAGTGCGAAGACACCTTCAGCAGGTGAATTCGCATGCATCTGTTCGAGATGATAGCGCAGCAGGGCGCGTGTTTGATTGCCACTTAGATCGTCAGAATGGATCCGGAACGCGGGGTCTGCGTCCATCTTGCCTTTCCTTTTTTAAAAGGGCGAGAAGGTCTCGATCAAGGCCTGTCCTGCGGGGGTCTTTTGCATACGGCTGATATCGCCGCGCCCACCGTAAGAGATACGCGCCTCTGCGATCTGTGTGTGCTTGATGGTGTTGGTCGAGGTGATGTCCTCAGGCCGCACGATCCCGGCAACGGTCAGTTCGCGCACTTCGCCATTGGTCCGAACCTCTTGGCGGCCCTGAATGATCATATTGCCGTTTGGCAGGACCTGCGAGACCAGAGCCGCAACGGTCAGGGAGATCTTTTCCTGCCGCTTGACCGAGCCACTGCCCGAACCGGTGGTCGTACCCCCAAAGTTCAGGCCCGGTTCGGCATCGAAGCCGGGTGGCAATAGCCGTCCAATGGAGGAGTTGAGACCGAATAGTCCTTCGACTTGACCCGTCGTCGTGCTGTTGCGCGCCCGGTCGGTTGCGTTGGAAACATCCGCGCTATCGTCGATCTCGATCTGGACGGTGAGGATGTCGCCGATCCGGCTGGCGCGCTGGTCAATAAAGAAGGCTCTCGCCCCGTTGCGCCACAAGGAATTGGCCGAGGCCGGTCCGGTTTCGCGCGAGGTCGGTTGCATCATAACCTGTTGATATTGCGGTACCAACTGGGCTGGATAGCCCATCGGGGCCATCTCAGGCCCTTGAACGGCGCTCGTCACCGTCGAGCAGGCGGCCATCGGCAGGGCCATAAGGAGGATCAGCGAACCAAGCGCTTTTGTAGATGTCATCGGATGAACTCGCTTATTCAGGATCATTGGGCAAAGGCCAGACGTCGCGACGTTGGCTCCCGGTGAACTTGGGCGGCTTCAGGACCGGTCAAGGCCTTGCCCGGACCGGTCGCCACCGCTTCGATGGACTTTTTCGAGCTGGTATTTTGCAGGGTGAAAAGCTCGCCCACAGCGGCATTGCCCATGGCCTTGGCCTCAAGGCTGAGCACGATGCTGCCGTCGCGATAGACAACCTGCACCAGGTCATCGCGGCGGATCACCAAGGGGGCGAGCAGATCGCGCGCCGATACGGCCTGGCCAATGCGCAGGGGACGCTTGACGCCCATACCAATGACCTCATCGGCATTGCGGGGGGCGTCGTTGGGCACGGCCTGCACCAGAACCGAGCTGTAGGTCAGGTCTTCGGCCTGGATGACATCGCCCGAGGATAGGCTGCGACTATAGGTCAGGACTTCGGTCATGGCGGCTGAGGCCGATCGCACTGTCGCCGCAGGGCGGGTAGATGCAGGGCTGGCAGAAGCGGTCATAGGTGCGGCCTCGAGCCCTGAACGGACGATCAGACGACGCAGACCCGTGCTGTTTGACCAGTCCAGGCCATAACGCTGTGCCAGCCGCTGAACCTGGGTGGCATCGAGCACCTGATTGCGGCCGGG
>CANKPO010000164.1 GCA_947484535.1 Caulobacteraceae bacterium | reverse complement strand
GTCTCGGAGGCGGCCGGTGCGGTCGGCGGGCTACGGACCTGCGCCACGCTCGAAGGCGAGATGGCAACCGCCAGCATAGAAGCCAGCGCGACGCTGGCCTTCAATCTGCTTCGACGGTGAGACGTCAGGACCATCGGTTACGCTCTAGCCCGCGTTGCGCGGCGCGGCCCTTGCCGGAGCAGCTGCGGCAGGCCTAGCCGGGGTCGCGGAGGGAGGTGCGGATACGGCAGCGCGAGCGTCAGCCACCGAACGCGCGGCAGCAAGTCGGTTCGCGAGCCGCTCGGTCAGGGCCTTGGCCTCTGGGGGCGACATCTGCGCCAAGATGGCCGAGAGCGACTTTTCCTTCATTTTCAACGCGATAGGAATGCGAACACTGTCTTCCAATAGGCTAAAGCGCGCGGCAGCATCCTTAGGCTTCATGGCCTCATAGACGCGGATCAATCGATCATTTTCCGCCTGCTGCTGCGCATCGGCCTGGCCGATCAGCGACTGAACCTGCCCCTTAAGGCCATTCAGAGACTTGATCTTTCCGTCAAGCTTCGCCTCGGCAGCGGCTAGGAGTTGAAGTTGGACATCAATGTCCTTCTCGCGCTGGTCCAACTGGCCTCTGCGGGTCCCCAGGCTCTGCAAAACACGCAGTTCAGCGGGCGACATACCGGCCTCTTTGGCCAGCTCAGCCGCCGTCGGTGCGCAGATCGCTGCTGACTTAGCAACAGATTTGGTGGCTGGCGCCGCCAAGGCACCGGACTTGCTCGCGGCCAGGATGGAGCCTGAATAGGGACTGTTGGTGCTATTGGCGGCCATTTGCATTTCGCCAGCTTCGGCCGGGGTGGTGGCTGCTTGAGCAAGTTTTGCCGCGTCCATGGGAACCGCTGGCTTTTCACCCGGCTTGGCGATCGCGGCACCCGCCGCAGGCGCACCCTTAGCCGCATCGGGCTTGGGGGCCACCACGCCCTGAGCAAAGGCCTTCGCGCCGGACATCAACTGCGGCAGATCCCGCACACCTGACAGGGCATTGATGGCCAGAACGCCGCCGATGGTCACAGCAATGATGGGAAGGATACGAGGAACGGGCCTCATCGACGGCCTCCGAAAAGATTACGCCTTGATTGGGCGGGTTTAGGTTGGGGATTGGGCTCAGAATCGGCCTCTGACAGGTCCGGTCCAGTAAAGAGCTCGTCGTCCATTTCCATCAGGGGCATACGGCTGCGCGGCGCAGGCGCGGACGGAACCCTATCGGCGGGCGAAAGCTCCAACATATCAGGCTGACTGCGTGCACGGACGCGAACGGGTGGTTCTGGCGCAGGGCGTCGCTCTTGGCTGACCTTCTGGGCTGTCGCGATCATGGCTTGCAGTTTTTCAGACATTTCCCGTGCCCGGATCAGCCGGTCGCCCAAAACATCTCCGGCCTCGTCAGCGGCGATGCGCAGCTGATCAAGACCCGCCTGGGCCCGCAGGGCGGCCACATCTAACTCTTGCACCGCCTTGGCGAAGCCAAGGTGGCTCTGACGCAACTCCTTCAGTCGGCGCTCTAGACGCCAGCCGACCAGGAGCGCTGCCATGAGCAACACTGCGAGCAAGACATTAAGGATGATCGGGATCAGGCTCATAGGTCCTTCCGAATGGCCCTCTTTGTCGATTCCGAAAGCGAGGTCTCTACCCGAACGGCGATGGAGTGGTTACGCCGACCCATACGGCCTTGGGTCAGCGGAATAGCGCCCGCGCGGAGCTCGACAAGGCTATCGGCGGTCGCATTGAGCATCAAAGTATCGCCCACCTTGAAATCTAGAACGCGCTGAAGGTTGATCTTCTGCTCATCCAGAACGCAGCGGACCTCCATCTGGGTGGTCCAAAGCTCGGTCGCAAGGTGGCTTTCCCAGATGTTATCGCGGCCAAACTTTTCACCCATGAACTGCTGCAGCAGCATTTTTCGAATGGGTTCAAGGGTCGCATAGGGCAAGAGAAGCTCGATGCGTCCGCCCCGGTCTTCCATGTCGATCCGCAGCTTGACCAAAATGGCCGCATTGGCAGGGCGGGCAATGGCCGCAAACCGGGGATTGGTTTCCAGACGATCGAGGTTGAAGGTCAAGGGAGTCAGGGGCTCAAAGGCCTGCTTGGCATCGGCCAAAACCACTTCGATCATCCGCTGGACCAGCGCCCGTTCGATGGTGGTGTAGGGCCGCCCTTCAATCCGCATGGCAGCGGTACCGCGGCGACCGCCAAGCAGCACGTCAACGATCGAATAGATCAGATTGGAGTCGACCGTCATCAGGCCGTAATTGTCCAACTCCTCGGCACGAAAGACCGCGAGGATGGCGGGCAGCGGGATCGAGTTGAGGTAATCGCCGAACCGGATAGACGAGATGCTGTCCAGCGACACTTCGACATTGTCAGAGGTAAAGTTGCGCAGGCTCGTGGTCATCAACCGCACGAGGCGGTCAAAGACGATCTCGAGCATGGGCAGCCGTTCATAGCTAACCAGAGCCGAATTGATGATCGACCGAATGCCGGTATTTTCAGCGTCTTCGTCATCATTGAGATAGAAGCCGAGAAGATTGTCGATCTCCTCTTGATTGAGGATCCGCTCCGCACCGGGCAAGGGTTCGTCGCCGCCGACCAAGCCATCAGCGGCGCTCGCTAGAGCGGCTCCAGCGTTCAAATCAGTCGAGGGGTCGTTTTCGTCAGCCATGATTCCCGTTCGGCTAGGATAACACCCTTAGCTGATCAACATCTCTTCGATCAGCACTGCATTCACTTTAGCGGGGGCAATAATGAGATTGACCCGCCGCTGAATTTCCATCCGCAATTGATAATTGCCCTGGCTGCCCTGCATATCTTCAGGCCGCAGTTCGCGCAGGAAGGCTTGGAACATATCCTGCATTCTCGGCATGTTCGGTTCTAACACCTCAACAATCTCAGCGTTCGGCAATTCCAATGTCAGTTTCAGCTTGATGTAGGTGGGCCGATTATCCGGTGACTGCATGTTCACCGTGATGTCGGGCATGGTGTAGAACGTTACCCCGTCAGGGCCTTCCTTGACGATACCAACAGGCTTGGCGCCCTCGCCTCCTCCGCCGTGACCCCCTTCTTTTTTCTTCTCTTCCTTTTTCTCAGGCTTCTTTTCGCCGTGGGCTTCGGGCGGTTTTTTCTTGCCGAAAATCAAAAAGGCCGCCGTGCCGCCGCCGCCGAGGACAAGCGCCACGGCTACGCCGATCGCGATAAACAGGACCGGGAGCTTTTTCTTCGCGGGTGCGCCCTCTTCGCCTTCTACGGCTTCAGCAGCTTCGCCCTCTGGGGCCTCTTTGCTCTTGGCTTTATCTTTGGCCATCGTCTCACCGCTGTCCGCGTTCAAATCTCGAGGCCAAAAGGCCTTAGCGAGAATCCCTGCACTACACTTCTTTATACATTGCTTACACGGGTTAAGGATCGGTTTTTAACCAAGCTCGATTTCGGCAGGTCTTGCCGGGTCAAACCCGCTTGCTAAGCGAAAATTAACCACACTCTACATTGAAATGGTTCAGTTTTCAAACTGGCCCGCCCTTTGCATGGACCCTTGAGAAGAATTTGGCTCAAGAGGAAAAGGAGCGCGCCGTGGATAACGCAATGTATGTCGGACTGTCGCGCCAGATGACCTTGCGCCGCCAAATGGATGTGGTCGCCAACAATATCGCCAACCAAGACACGGTCGGCTTTAAGGTTGAGCAGCTGATCCTAGAAGAAAGGCCAGAGAGCCCTGCCAAGACCCTCGGCGGCCCCGCGCCGGTCAAGTTCGTCCTGGATACGGGCCTTGCGCGCGACTTCAGCCAAGGCTCGCTTCGCACAACGGGAAACAGCCTCGACATTGCCATTGAGGGCGAAGGCTTTTTCCAGATCGATACGGCTGATGGCCCGCGTTACACCCGTGACGGACGCTTTACGCTTGACGCTGGCGCTCGCCTGACCACGCAACGGGGCGACCCGTTAGTCGGCGATGGCGGCGCGATCTTGGTCGATACCCAAAAGGGCCCGCTCAGCATCAGCAAGGATGGCATCATCAGCCAAGCGGGTCAGCGCATTGGTGCGATCCGCCCGGTTCAATTCGCCTCACTGTCCAACCTCGAAAAGATGGGCGACGGCCTTTATCGTAACACCTCCAATGTTCAGCCGACACCGGCCACCACGGCCCAAATGCATCAGGGGATGCTGGAGGGCTCGAACGTCAATGCCATCAGAGAAATCACCGACATGATCGAGGTTAGCCGTGCCTATGAGCGCATGGCTCGCCTCGTCGAACAGACCGCAAAGCTCTCCGAAAATGCCATCGCACGCCTTGGCAAGATGAGCTGAACCCCATGACCCACGTTCAGGAATTGCCACAATGAGAGCTCTTCGCACCGCCGCTTCGGGCATGTCTGCCCAGCAGACCAACGTTGAAGTTATCTCCAACAACATCGCCAACATGAACACCATTGGCTTCAAACGCCAACGGGCCGAGTTTCAAGACCTGCTCTATCAGAACATAGAGCGGCAGGGCGCTCAGTCGTCTGATACGGGCACC
>CANKPO010000163.1 GCA_947484535.1 Caulobacteraceae bacterium | reverse complement strand
CCATGAGCCGTGCTGATCGTATTGCCGCCCTCAAGGCCGCCGCCGCTGAACGCGTGCTGGTGCTGGATGGGTCATGGGGCGTGATGATCCAGAAATATAAGCTGTCCGAGGAAGACTATCGCGGCAGCCAATTTGCGGATCACGCCATGCCGCAAAAGGGCAATAATGACCTGTTGATCCTGACCCGTCCGGACATCATCACCGACCTGCATGATGCCTACTATGCAGCGGGCGCAGACATTTCAGAGACCAACACCTTCTCCTCCACCTCCATCGGCATGGCCGACTATGGCTTGGAGAGCCAGGTGCGAGCCTTGAACCTTGAGGCGGCACGATTGGGCCGCGAAAGCGCTGACCGCTGGACCGCCAAGGAACCCCATAAGCCGCGCTTTTTGGCCGGAGCCATTGGCCCCCTAAACCGCACCCTGTCGATCAGTCCCGATGTGAATGACCCTTCGGCCCGGTCTGTGACCTTTGACGAGGTCTACAACGCCTATCGCGAGCAGGTCTTGGCCCTGCATGAGGGCGGGGTGGACCTGTTCCTCGTCGAGACCATCTTTGACACCCTCAATGCCAAGGCGGCGCTGAAGGCGATCCTTGATCTGGAGGATGAGGGGCTGGAGCCCTTGCCGATCTGGATCTCTGGTACCATCACCGACCGCTCGGGCCGCACCCTGTCGGGCCAGACCGTCGAGGCCTTCTGGAACTCGGTCAAACATGCCAAACCCTTTGCCGTTGGCTTTAACTGCGCCCTTGGGGCCGAGCTGATGCGCCCTCACATTGCTGAGATCAGCCGTCTGGCCGACACGCTGGTCGCCGCCTATCCCAATGCGGGCCTGCCCAATGCCTTTGGGGAATATGACGAGGAGCCGCATCAGACCGGTCACATGCTGCACGAGTGGGCCGCAGACGGCATCGTCAATATTCTGGGCGGCTGCTGCGGCACCACACCCGATCATATCCGCCATGTGGCCGATGCGGTCCGGGGCATGACCCCTCGCGTGCCACCGGTCCGGCCCACCGCCATGCGCCTGTCGGGCCTTGAGCCGTTTGAGCTGTCCTGAACCATGACGACCTCTGAAAGCATCTCAGCGATGACCGCCGCGCCTCGTCCGTCCTTCATCAATGTCGGTGAACGCACCAACGTTACCGGCTCGGCCAAGTTCAAGACACTGATCGTCGAGGGCAATCTGTCCGAGGCCCTGACCGTGGCGCGCCAGCAGGTCGAGGCCGGGGCTCAGATCATCGACATCAATATGGACGAGGGCCTGCTCGATTCTAAGCAGGCCATGATCACCTTCCTGAACCTGATCGCCGGTGAGCCAGACATCGCCAAGGTTCCGATCATGATCGACAGTTCCAAATGGGACGTGATCGAGGCGGGGCTGAAGTGCGTTCAGGGCCGATCCATCGTCAATTCCATCTCCATGAAGGCGGGTGAGGCCGAATTCATCCATCAGGCCAAGATGTGCCTGCGCTATGGCGCGGCCGTGGTGGTCATGGCCTTTGACGAGCAGGGCCAGGCCGATACGGCGGCCCGCAAGATCGAGATCTGCACCCGCGCCTATCGCATCTTGGTCGATCAGGTCGGCTTCCCCCCGGAAGACATTATCTTCGATCCTAACATCTTCGCCGTGGCGACCGGGATCGAGCAGCACGACAACTATGCTGTGGATTTTATCGAGGCCACGCGGGTGATCAAACAGACCCTGCCCTATGCGCGGATCAGCGGCGGCGTGTCCAATGTGTCCTTCAGTTTCCGAGGCAATGAGCCTGTGCGCCGGGCCATCCATTCGGTGTTTCTCTACCATGCCATCGGGGCGGGCATGGATATGGGCATCGTCAATGCCGGTGACCTGCCGGTCTATGAGACCATCGATCCGGAGCTGCGCGAAGCGGTCGAGGATGTGATCCTCAACCGTGCGACGAGCCGCAACATCAGCCCGACCGAACATCTGGTTGAGATCGCTCCGCGCTATAAGGGCGATAAGGGCGTGGCCCGCGTCGTGGACTTGAAATGGCGTGACGCGCCGGTGGCCAAGCGCATCGAACATGCTCTGGTCAACGGCGTCACCGAATATATCGAGGCCGACACCGAAGAGGCCCGCCAAGGCTTTGATCGCCCCCTTCACGTCATTGAAGGACCCTTGATGGACGGCATGAACGTGGTCGGCGACCTGTTCGGCGCGGGCAAGATGTTCCTGCCCCAAGTGGTCAAGTCCGCACGTGTGATGAAGCAGGCCGTGGCCTATCTGGAACCCTATATGGAGGCTGAAAAGGTCGGCAAGCCGCGCGAAATGGCCGGCAAGATCTTGATGGCCACGGTCAAGGGCGACGTCCACGACATCGGCAAGAACATCGTTGGCGTCGTGCTTCAGTGCAACAATTATGACGTGGTCGATCTGGGGGTCATGGTGCCTGCCGACCGCATTCTCGATGCCGCTATTGAGCACAAGGTCGACATCATCGGCCTGTCAGGCCTGATCACGCCTTCGCTCGATGAGATGGTCTTTGTTGCCCAAGAGATGCAGCGCCGGGGCCTTACCATCCCGCTCTTGATCGGTGGGGCGACCACCTCAAAAACCCACACAGCGGTCAAGATCGAGCCGGGCTATAGCGCCGGATCGACGACCTATGTGCTCGATGCCAGCCGCGCGGTCGGGGTCGTGTCGGGCCTTCTGTCCAAGACCGAAAGCACCCGCCTTCAGGCCGAGACGCGCGAAGACTATCAGCGCATCCGCGAGCAGTTCGAACGCGGCCAACAGGCCAAGGCCCGCACCTCGATCACGGAGGCCCGCACCCGCGCCTTTGCCATTGATTGGGCGGCCTTTGAGCCCAAGGTGCCCAATTTCCTCGGCACGCGCAGCTTCGTGGCCTATGATCTGGCCGAGCTGGCCAAACATATTGACTGGACGCCGTTCTTTGCCAGCTGGCAGTTGATCGGGCACTATCCAGCCATATTGACCGACAATGTCGTGGGCGAGGCGGCGACCAATCTGTTCGCTGATGCTCAGGCCATGCTCAAGCGCATCATTGATGAGAAATGGTTCGAGGCGCGCGGCGTGGTCGGCTTCTGGCCCGCCAATGCCGAGGGCGACGATATTACCGTCTATGAAGATGAGAGCCGCAGCACCGAGATCGGCCGCTTCCACGCCCTGCGCCAACAGATGGCCAAGTCCGAAGGCCGCGCCAATCTGGCCCTGTCGGACTTCATCGCGCCCAAGGGCACCAAGCCAGACTATATCGGCGCCTTTGCCGTCACCGCCGGTCATGGCGAGCCCCTGATTGCCGAGAAGTTCAAGGCCGCTGGCGATGACTATAGCGCCATCCTCGCCGCCGCCCTGGCCGACCGCTTGGCCGAAGCCTTTGCCGAAGCCATGCACAAGCGCGTGCGCACCGAGCTTTGGGGCTATGCCGCCGATGAGGCCACCACCGTCGAGGACCTGATCGCCGAGAACTATACCGGCATCCGCCCGGCCCCCGGCTATCCGGCCCAGCCAGACCATACCGAGAAGGCCACCCTCTTCCGCTTGCTCGACGCCGAGGCCGCCACCGGCATGGCCCTGACCGAGAGCTTCGCCATGACCCCGGCCTCGTCCGTCTCCGGCCTCTATTTCGCCCACCCCGAAGCCCACTATTTCGGCGTCGGCAAGATCGACCGCGATCAGGTGGAGGACTATGCCCAGCGCAAGGGCTGGGACCTCAACATCGCAGAGCGCTGGCTATCACCCATCCTGAACTACACGCCCGGCAAGTCGCGCGGTTAAGGCTCATCAGCTCTAGCCCTTTCCCCCCTTGAGGGGGAGAGGGTTGGGAGTGGGGGGCTTCATCCACGGCCCTCTTCGCCGCGCTCCCCACAACAGCGGGCCTGCTTCCCGCCAGAGTATAAGGGTCTGGGTCCCCGCCTGCGCGGGGAACACGGATGATGGGGGGATAAGGCCCACTCCCCGTCGCCCCCTCCGCGCGTCATTGCGAGCGCAGCGAAGCAACCCAGGGGACTGGGCTGGATTGTTGGTGATGATGGTTAAAAGGGTTGCGCGTTCGACGGTGTCCGGTCCCCTAGGTTGCTTCGGCGTGATACGCCTCGCAATGACGCGGGTGAAGGAGCACCCACGCTCTATCCACCGCGTCCCCCACAACAGCGGGCCTGCTTCCCGCCAGAGTGTAAGGGTCTGGATCCCCGCCTTCGCGGGGAACACGGATGATGGGAAACAAGGCCCCCTTCGGCGCTTCGCGCCACTTCCCCCAGAGGGGGAAGATCTTGGCGTTCTAAATCTTCCCCCTCTGGGGGAAGTACCGGCGAAGCCGGGGTAGCGGGAAACGCCTACCCCTCCAAAACCTCCGCCCGCCGCAGTAGGGCCTCCATGGATCGGTCGCGCAGGCCATCGGCCCGCAGATGCCCCACAAGGTCGCAGAGATAGTCAATATTGCGGCCCGACAGCCCCTTGGCACCCGCGATCAGTTGCGCCTGTTGCTCGAGGCTAAGACGGCCCGCCCACTGGGCATGTTGGCGGTCGGACAGATAGACTAGCGCCGAGGCCTTGG
>CANKPO010000162.1 GCA_947484535.1 Caulobacteraceae bacterium | reverse complement strand
GGGCTTCAGGTCCGCGTCCAGATCGATCAGCAGGGGATTGCCGGTCGGGATCTCGACCTCGGTGATCTCGCCATCGGGGACGGCGAACAGATGCTTGACGATAGCCCGAAGGCTATTGCCATGGGCCGCCACCAGAACCGTCTGTCCGGCCTTAAGCTGCGGCGCAATATCGGACTGCCAATAGGGCAAGACCCGATCCAGCGTGGTCTTCAAGCTTTCGGTGTCCGGGATGGTGATACCGGCATAGCGGCGGTCCTTGCTGAAATCATAGGTCCCGCCCGGGGCCAAGGGCGGCGGCGGCACATCATAGGACCGGCGCCAAACCAAGACCTGGGCCTCACCATGCTCTTGCGCGGTCTCGGCCTTGTTCAAACCAGTCAGTCCGCCATAGTGGCGCTCATTCAAGCGCCAGTCCTTGGTCAAGGGCACCCAGGCCTGACCCGCCGCCTCGAGAGCCAGACAGGCCGTGCGGATGGCGCGTGTTTGAACCGAGGTAAAGGCCTGATCAAAATCAACGCCAGCGGCCGCGAGCAGATCGCCAGACCGGCGCGCTTGAGCCTCGCCCTCAGCGGTCAGGTCGACATCCACCCATCCGGTGAAACGATTCTCCAGATTCCACTGGCTTTGGCCGTGACGAACGAGGGCAAGGGTGGGCATGGGAGCGAACCGTTCCTGTGACAAGTCCTTGCTGGCTATGGCTCAGAGCGCGCCACGTCAAGACGCCGTTTGAAGCAGAGCTGTGGCTGTTGGCTCAAATCACGCAGGCCTGTTATAGAAAGCCCATGTCTGATCGTCTCTTTTTCATCAGTCTGGGCCTAGCGGCTGCGGCGCTGATCGCTTTTTCCCTCGTCTGGCCTCAGGGTCTGGGGGACCGTTCACCTGCGCCTTTTGGTCAGCCGCCTGCCCAGCGCACGCCCGCCATGCAGGCGGCGATGAAGCGCGAGCGCGATCACGCCAATCAGCAGATGCAGGCCAGCGAAGCGGCCAAGGCTAAGACCGTCAAGGCGGCACCCACGGAACAGCCCAAATGACCGCCTTTGATGCCATCGCCGTCGGACGGCGTGTCCTTGCCACCGAAGCTCAAGCCCTTGGCTTGATGGCCGATGGGTTGGGCGAGGCCTTTATGGCCGCCGTCGAGACCATCTTTACCGCCACGGGCCGGGTGGTCCTGACCGGTGTGGGCAAGTCGGGTCATGTGGGGCGCAAGATCGCTGCGACGCTGGCCTCGACCGGGACGCCGGCCATGTTCGTCCATGCCAATGAGGCCAGCCACGGCGATCTGGGCATGATTGGCGTCGATGACGTCGTGCTCGCCCTATCGAAATCGGGCGAGGTCAAGGAACTGACCGACGTCATTCACTATGCCAAGCGCTTTGGCGTGCCGCTGTTGGCCATGACCGCCTCGGCAGGCAGCGCCTTGGGCAAGGCCGCTGACATTCTTTTGCTGCTGCCCGACGCGCCCGAGGCCACCGACGGGGTCAATGCCCCGACCACCTCGACGACCTTGCAGATCGCGCTTGGCGATGCGCTGGCCGTGGCGGTGCTCGAGCGCCGGGGCTTCACCGCCGATGATTTCCGTATCTATCATCCGGGCGGCAAGCTCGGCGCGATGCTGCGCACGGTTGCCGATATCATGCATGGCGCGGCGGACCTGCCTCTGGTCGGGCCGCAAACCGCTATGCCCCAAGCCCTTTTGGTCATGACCGAAAAGCGCTTTGGCTGCGTCGGGGTGCAAGATCAGGCCGGACAACTCAATGGATTGATCACCGATGGCGACCTGCGCCGCCATATGGACGGCCTGCTGGGCCTAACCGCCGAACAGGTCATGACCGCCAAGCCTCGTACCATAGGCCCAGACATGCTCGCCGCCGAGGCCCTGCGCCTCATGAACCAATGGCGCATCACGGTGCTGTTCGTGGTTCAGGACGGCAAGCCCGTCGGCATCTTGCACATCCATGATCTGCTGCGCGCGGGCGTGGTTTAGGAGTCGTCCTCTGCCTGAATAAGCGCAAGCTCCAAAAAATCGCGTCATTGCGAGCGCAGCGAAGCAACCCAGGGGTCTGACGCGGATCTAATGTTATGTTCCCCTGGGTTGCTTCGGCGTTTCACGCCTCGCAATGACACGGGGAGAAACCCCCTACCCCGGCTTCGCCGGTACTTCCCCCAGAGGGGGAAGATCTGGGTGCGTAATTCTCCCCCGGGGGAAGCGATGCGTAGCATCAAAGGGGACTTGTTTGGCCTTAAGCGACCGCTGCGGCCTTAACCGCGCCCGCGATACTCTCCACCACTTTAGACACCAGCCTGTCATCATCGCCCTCGGCCATGACCCGGATCAGGGGTTCGGTACCAGAGGCGCGGACCAGAACGCGGCCGTTCTTGCCAAGCTGGGCCTCACCGTCGGCGATGGCCTCCTTGACCAAGGCGCTGTCCAGCGGCTTTCCGGCCGAAAAGCGGACATTCTTTAAGCGTTGCGGCACGGGCTCGAACTGGCGGGCCAGGCTGCTCATCGGCTGCTGCGCCGAGACCAGCACCGCCAGCACCTGTAAGGCGGCGATCATGCCATCCCCCGTGGTCGAGAAGTCAGACAGGATGACGTGGCCAGACTGCTCACCGCCAAGATTAAAGCCGCCTTCGCGCATCCGGGCCATGACGCTGCGGTCCCCGACGGGCGTGCGCTCAAGCTTAAGGCCGCGCGCATGCATGAACCGCTCAAGGCCCAGATTGGACATGACGGTGGCAACAACGCCGCCGCCCTTGAGCCGATCTTCAGCCGCCCAAGCGCCCGCAATAATGGCCATGATCTGGTCGCCATCGACCACATTGCCATGCTCATCGCAGATCACCAGCCGGTCCGCATCGCCGTCGAGCGCAATACCGATGTCGGCCCGATAGTCTCGAACCGCCTTGGCCATGGCCCCGGGATGGGTCGAGCCGCAATCGGCATTGATGTTCATACCATCGGGCGAGACG
This sequence comes from Caulobacteraceae bacterium, assembly GCA_947484535.1. GTDB lineage: Bacteria > Pseudomonadota > Alphaproteobacteria > Caulobacterales > Caulobacteraceae > CAISGS01. The sequence goes on along the minus strand of CANKPO010000162.1, from coordinate 1,581 downwards.
CCGACTGAAATCACCTCTGCGCCCAACTCATAGAGGGCCGTCGGGGCGACCTTATAGGCAGCACCATTGGCGCAATCGATCACCACCCTCATGCCCGAAAGGCTGAGGTGGCGCGGGAAGGTCGCCTTGATAATTTCCACATAACGGGCCTGAGCATCGTCAATGCGCCTGACCCGGCCAAGACCGCGCGGCGCGGCAAGGCCCTCCTGCAGGCCCTCATCCATCAGGGCCTCGATCTGCAGTTCGTGCGCGTCCGAAAGCTTGTAGCCGTCGGGGCCAAACAGCTTGATGCCATTGTCGGCAAAGTCATTGTGCGAGGCTGAGATCATCACGCCAATATCGGCCCGCATTGAGCGGGTCATCATGGCCACAGCCGGCGTCGGCAGCGGCCCGAACAGGCGTACATCCATACCCACGCTGGTAAAGCCCGCCACCAGAGCCGGTTCGATCATATAGCCGGACAGGCGCGTATCCTTGCCGATCACTACCAGATGACGCCGATCCCCCCCGCGCTGGAACAGCTTGCCCGCCGCAAGACCCACCCTTAGGGCGACTTCGGCGGTCATGGGATGGCGATTGGCTTCACCGCGAATGCCGTCAGTTCCAAAATAGGCGCGCTTGGTCATGGAGACGAAAAATCCGAGAAATGATCAGAAATGAGGATTTACCCGCCAAACCCTCAACGAGTGCTAAATCCGCAGCGGCCCACCGGGGCTGAGCCATTGTAACCTATAATCATGTCCAAGGTAAATTTAGCTCGAAGTGATTCGCAGCGCCTCGGACCGGAGCGGCAGACCTAAGATGTGCGGAATCATTGGCATTGTCGGAAAGCAGCCCGTCACCGAACGGCTGATGGATAGTCTCAAGCGCCTCGAATATCGCGGCTATGACTCCGCCGGGGTGGCCACAATTGAGGGCGGCAAGATTGAGCGCAGGCGCGCCCAAGGCAAGATCCGCGCCCTCGAAGATCGGCTGCTGAACGAGCCACTGAGCGGCAATATCGGTATCGGCCACACGCGCTGGGCCACCCATGGCGCGCCCAGTGAGCGCAATGCCCACCCCCACACCAGCGGCCGGGTCACTCTGGTCCATAATGGCATTATCGAGAACTTCGCCGAGCTGAAGGGCGAATTGACGGCTCAAGGCCATAGTTTCGAGAGCGACACCGACACCGAAGTCATCGCCCACCTGATTGATCGCCAGCTTAGCCGAGGTGATAGCCCTGTCGCCGCGCTCAAAAATACGCTGGACCAGATCACGGGGGCCTTTGCCCTCGCGGTCCTGATTGCAGGCGAAGACAATATGATTATGGGCGCGCGTCGGGGCAGTCCGCTGGTGGTCGGCTATGGCGTGGGCGAGATGTTCATCGGCTCGGACGCCCTCGCCGTCGGCCCCTTTACCAACCGCATCGCCTATCTGGACGAGGGCGACTTTGTGGTCATCGACCATGACCGTGCTCAGATTTTCGATGCCTCTGGCATGGCCGTCGACCGGCCGATCAAGATTGTTTCCGCCGCCGCCGCCCTCGTCGAAAAGGGCAACTATCGCCACTTCATGGAAAAAGAAATCCATGAACAGCCC
>CANKPO010000161.1 GCA_947484535.1 Caulobacteraceae bacterium | reverse complement strand
CACGGCCCTTGGCAGGGCAAGGTGAACCCGGTGTTCGACGACTTCGCCTATTAGGCACGGATAAGAAAACAAGGCCCCCTTCGTCGCTTCGCGCCACTTCCCCCAGAGGGGGAAGATCATCAGCGCTTAAATCTTCCCCCTCTGGGGGAAGTACCGGCGAAGCCGGGGTAGGGGGTTCTTTTTTAAACAAGAAAACAAGGCCCTCACCCAACCCTCTCCCTCAGGGATAGGGCTTAGAACAATCAAGCCCTCGCCCCCTTCAGGGGGAGAGGGTTGGGTGAGGGGGGCATACACGAACCTCTACACCGCGTTCCCCACAAAATCATGAATCCTGCGGGTCTCTACCCGCCTAAGCCAGAGGGTCTGGGTCCCCGCCTTCGCGGGGAAAACGGAAGATGAAAAACAAGGCCCCCTACCCCCGCTACGCGGGTACTTCCCCCAAGGGGGGAAGATCTGGGACGGGAAGTCTTCCCCCTCTGGGGGAAGTACCGGCGAAGCCGGGGTAGGGGGTTTCTACCCGCACTCTTGTCTAACCGCGCAACCCATGATCATCTGCGGCAAATCGCGGATAGGGGCTATTTTCCATGAATCTGGTTGAGATCGTCGGGCTCATCATTGTGTTGGTGACCTTCGTGCCGGTGTTCCTCCAAATGAGGGCCCATCCGCGCGGACTGTTCGTGCTGTTCTTTGCCGAGATGTGGGAGCGGTTCTCCTATTACGGCATGCGTGGCCTGCTGATCTTCTATCTGACCCAGCACTTCCTGTTCGATGATAAGCAGGCTCAGGGCCAATATGCGGCCTATACGTCGCTGGTCTATCTGTTGCCTCTGGTGGGCGGCCTGCTCGCCGACCGGTTCTTGGGCATGCGCAAGGCCATTGCCTTCGGGGCGCTACTCTTGGTCGCGGGCCACGGGGCCATGGCCATTGAGGGGGCACCGGCCACTCAGGTCCTGACCTATCAGGGCGCGAAGTATGAGTTTGTCGTCCATGGCCGCACCGATAGCCGCGAGGTCAAGCTCAAGGTGGGCGACGGCGAATATGCCTTCGGAGCCAATGAGGCTGGCGGCCTAGAGTTTAAGGGCCTGCCCGCCGATGCGCCGATCCCCTCAGTCTTGGACAAGGGCAGCTACGAGCTTTCGGTCGTTAAGGGCCCCAAGATCTATCAGGACATCATGTTCCTGGCCCTATCGTTCATCATTATGGGCGTTGGCTTCTTGAAGCCCAATATCTCGTCCATTGTGGGTCAACTCTATCCCGAGAATGATCCGCGCCGGGATGCGGGTTTCACCCTCTACTATTACGGCATCAATCTTGGAGCCTTCGTCGCGGCCATTGTCTGCGGGCGTTTGGGTCAAGAGGTTGGCTGGTGGGCGGGCTTTGGTCTGGCCGGTATCGGTATGGCCGCAGGCTGGGTCGTCTTCATGCTGGGCAAGCCGATGCTTGAGGGCAAGGGCGAGCCGCCCAATCCCGAAGCCTTGGCCAAGCCGATCTTTGGCCCGCTGAATAGCGAGTGGCTGATCTATATTCTCGGCGTTGCAGGCGTGGGGGTCATCTGGGTTCTGGTGCAACAGAACGCCTATGTCGGAGCCATGCTCGGCGTCGGTTCAGTCTGTGTGCTCGGCTATCTGGCCTGGTTTATGGTGACCAAATGCACCGCCGTTGAACGCAGCCGGATGATCTTGGCCTTGGTGCTCATCGCCGCCTCGGTGATCTTCTTTGTCCTGTTTGAGCAGGCTGGGTCGTCCTTAAACCAGTTTGCAGACCGCAATACGCAGCTGGCCCTGCCCGGCGGCAGTGCGATGACGGCGGCTCAGACCCAGTCGTTCAATTCCGGCTTCATCCTGCTATTTGCGCCGGCCTTTGCGGCCCTGTGGGCCTTCTTGGGGCGGCGTAATCTGGATCCGTCAGCGCCGATGAAGTTCTCGCTGGCCCTGATGCAGGTCGGGATCGGGTTCTTGATCCTGGTGGCGGGCGTCAAGTTTGCTGATGGGGCCTACAAGGTGCCGCTGATCTTCTTGGCGATGGCCTATATGCTGCACACGACCGGTGAGCTGTTCCTCAGCCCCGTTGGCCTGTCGCAGATGACCAAGCTGTCGGCCCCTGCGGTGGTCTCGACCATCATGGCGGTCTGGTTCTTGGCCAGCTCTTGGGCGCAATATCTGGGCGGTATGGTCGCCAACCTGACCGCAACCGAGACGGTGGCCGGGCAGGTGCTCGATCCGAAGGGCGCGCTAGAGACCTATGCCAGCGTGTTCCAGACCATCGGTATCTGGGCCATCGGTCTTGGGATCCTCTTGGCCATCGCCAGCCCTTGGCTAAAGAAGCTGGCTCACGGGGTGAAGTAGGGGGCGAGCGCCCCTGAAACCCTTTGGGGCTAACTAGAGGCTGGTTCCGCCGACGGTCAGGCCCTTGATCTTCAACGAAGGCTGGCCAACGCCGACGGGCAGGCTTTGCCCGGCCTTGCCGCAGACCCCGACGCCGTTGTCGAAGTCAAAGTCGTCACCGATCATCTCCACGCGGGTCAAGGCGCTGGGGCCGTCGCCGATCAGGGTCGCGCCCTTGACCGGAGCGGTGATCTTGCCGTTCTCGACCAGATAGGCCTCGGTGCACTGGAAAACGAACTTGCCGTTGGTGATGTCGACCTGACCGCCCCCGAAGTTGGCGCAGAACAGGCCGCGCTTCATCGAGGCGATCATCTCGGCTTGAGAACTGGTCCCGTTCATCATGCCGGTATTGGTCATGCGGGGCAGGGGCATGTGGGCATAGGACTGGCGTCGGCCATTTCCGGTGGCCTCAAGTCCCATCAGTCGCGCACTCATGCGGTCATGCATATAGCCTACCAATATGCCGTCCTCGATCAGGACCGTGCGCTCGGTCGGTGTGCCCTCATCATCAATGGTCAAGGAGCCGCGACGACCGGCTAAGGAGCCGTCGTCAAAGACGGTCACGCCCTTGGCCGCCACGCGCTCGCCAATCCGGCCCGAAAAGGCAGAGATGCCCTTGCGGTTAAAGTCGCCCTCAAGGCCATGGCCGACGGCCTCGTGCAGCAAGACGCCATTCCAGCCGGGGCCGAGGACCACGTCCATTTCGCCTGCGGGGGCGGCGATGGCGTCCAGATTGACCAGCGCTTGGCGCAGGGCCTCATCGACCTGGCCCTGCCACCTGTCGGGGCTGATCCATGCCTCATAGCTGGCGCGGCCACCGGCCCCAGAGGATCCTGTTTCGCGGCGACCATCGCGCTCGACCGTCACCTGAACATTGACCCGCACCAGAGGGCGGACATCGCGCAGCATCATGCCGTCGGCGCGCAGGATCTCGACAGTCCGCCGCTCGCCAGCAATCGAGGCCATGACCTGAACCACACGCGGGTCGCGCGCTCTGGCGAAGGCATCGATCTCTTGCAGCAGCGCGGTCTTGGCGCTGAAGCTCGGCTGGGCCAGAGGATCAGCGTCCGAATAGAGCTTGGCATTGGTGCGGCGCGGGGCCAGATCGGCGGTGCCACTGTAGCCGCGGCGCGCAAGGGCGGCAGACTGCCCGGCCCGCCCGATAGCGGCTTCGGTGATTTCGCTGGCATGGGCATAGCCCGCCGTCTCTCCGGCCACGACCCGCAGGCCAAAGCCTTCGCCAGAATCATAGGCCGCCGATTTCAAACGGCCGTCGTCAAAGACAAATGATTCGCTTTCGGACCGCTCCATATAGAGCTCGCCGTCATCGGCCCCGCTCAGGGCCTCGGCCAAGATCGCCCTTGCGCGCTCGGGATTGACGTCATTGGCTTCCAATAGGGGCATGGCGGTCGTGGGCGTGGTCATGAACTGAGGTCCGATCGTAAAGGCACTGCAAATAACATAGGGTTTTATGGGCAAAGTTGAAACCGCCTCTGGTCTAAACGCTCATCCCTTGGCAAGACAGGCTCCAACGCGTATGCACGCGCCAGTAAATTGGGAAATGGGGCTAGCTCGGTTCCGAGGTGCGACAATTAGGCCCTAGATTTGGGCTCGCCGCTGAGGGCTGCCGGGGTATGTCAGACGGTGAAGAACCTGCTACAGGTGGGTTTTTACCGGTTAGGGCTGGGCCGTAGAGAATATGAGGGCTTCGGGAATGAATATGCGCAAGCTAGCGGCGGGCCTCGCCGGGATGATTGTCGGGATCGGGTTTACTGCCCAAGCCTTGGCGACAGAACTTTTGGGTCAGCCCACGCCGGACTATATCGGCCTGCAACAGGCGGCCTCGCCGCTGAAACACTCAGCGATCTTTTTCCATGACGCGATCTTGATGCCGATCATCACGGGAATCTCGATCTTTGTAGCGATCTTGCTCGGCATTATCGTGGTGCGCTTCAATAAGAAGTCGAACCCAGTGCCTGCGAAATTCACGCACAATACCGCGCTGGAAGTGGCATGGACCCTGATCCCCGTCGGGATCTTGCTGTTTATCTCGATCTTCTCGTTCAAGCTGCTCTTCGCCTATCACGACATGCCCAAGCCTGACCTGACGGTTAAGGCGACCGGTTATCAGTGGTACTGGGGTTACACCTATCCAGACCAAAAGATCGACGAGAT
>CANKPO010000160.1 GCA_947484535.1 Caulobacteraceae bacterium | reverse complement strand
GTCATATTGCTGTTCGTGGACAAATAGTCGCCGCAGGGTCGTGCAGCGTTGCCCCGCCGTCCCCATCGCGGCAAAGGCCACTCCGCGCAGGGCCAGATCGAGATCGGCGCTTGGCGTAATGATCGCGGCATTGTTTCCACCCAACTCTAACAGGGCGCGGGCAAAGCGCTTGGCCAGACGCGGGGCGACCGTCCGGCCCATCGCGGTGGAACCGGTCGCACTGACCAGTGGCACAAGGCGATGATCAACCATCGCCTCGCCCACCTCACGCCCACCCAATAGAACCGTCATCAGCCCCGGCGGAACCGAACCGAAGGCCTGACAGGCCCGCTCAAACAGGGACTGAACGGCGAGGGCCGTGAGCGGGGTCTTTTCGGACGGTTTCCAAACACAGCTATTGCCACAGACCAAAGCCAGGGCTGCATTCCAAGACCACACCGCAACTGGAAAGTTAAAGGCAGAAATGATCCCCACGACGCCCAAGGGGTGCCAGGTCTCCATCATCCGATGGTCGGGCCTTTCGGTGGTGATGGTCAGACCAAACAGTTGCCGAGACAGGCCCACGGCATAGTCGCAAATATCAATCATCTCCTGCACTTCGCCGAGCGATTCAGACAGGACCTTTCCGGCCTCTATCGTAATCAGGCTGGCCAGGTCGGTCTTGGCCGCGCGCAGTTCCATGCCCAACAGGCGCACAAGTTCACCCCGTTGCGGGGCCGGTCTGTTTCGCCATTCCAAAAAGGCCGCGTGGGCCTGCTCGACCGCAAGGGCCACCTGATCGCCGGTTGCATCCTGGATATGGGCCATGACCTCGCCGGTAATGGGCGAGGTGACAGGACGATTTCCACCGGTCCAGAGATCGGGGGCCACGCCCAGTCGCGACAGAACCGCCGACAGATCATCGGCAACCGAGGGTAAGGGGTGCTGCATCATCGTTATCTACTCGGCGGCGGTCTGGGCCGGATGGGCCTCGGAACGATAGAACCGTCCAAAGCGATTGGCGAGGAATAGGGGCAGAGGGATCTGCTCTTGGCGCACAAAGCCGGCCGAGGGCAGCTGTCCATCGACGATCATATCCAGCACAGCGCAGATGGCACCGGCTGTGGTGATCTGGATGGCACTCTTGACCTCTCCGTAGATCGGCTGAGCAAAGACCTTGTTGACATAGGTTTCCTGCATCAGATGTCCGGCCTTCATTCCAGAGACCGTAACAAAAATAATGACCACATCCTGCATGGTCGCGGGAACTGAATTTTCCAGAATATCCTTCAGCACGTCGCGGCGATTGCGCAGGTTCAGGTCGTTGAGCAAGGCCTTCATTATGGCCCCATGTCCGGGATAACGGACGGTCTTATAGTTGAGGTTTCGAACCTGACCGTCGAGGGTGAGGCAAAGGGTGCCCAAGCCCCCAGAGGTGTTGAAGGCCTCATAGGTCACGCCATCAAGGGAGAACTCTTCACATTCTTCCAAAGCGGGCGTTTCTCTCAGCCGCCCATTCACAATCGCCTCGCAGGGCTCGCAATATTCATTGATCACCCCATCGGTCGACCAGGTGAGGTTGTAGTTCAAGGCGTTGGACGGATAGCGCGGCAAGGCCCCCACCCGCAGCCGCACATCGTGAAGCTGGTCAAAATGCTTGATCAGATCCCAGGCGGCGATGGTGATAAAGCCGGGCGCAAGGCCGCATTGCGGGATAAAGGCCGTCTGGGCCCCTTCGGCAAGATCGCGCACGATGCGGCTTGAGGCGACATCTTCGGTCAGGTCCAGATAATGGGCCACCGCCGCCTTGGCCGCCTGAGCCACGATGGTCGTCAAGCTGTAGGGCGCGCAATTGACCACGGCAAAACACCCGAACCGGGTCAGGGTCGCCGCAAGCGCCTCAGGATCCTCAATCGCCATCGCAATCTGATCGACGTGATCGCGACCGATAAAGGGGGTGAGGCCCTCTTCTGACTGGTCAATCAACAGAACCTGATAGTCGCCGGTCTGGACCAGAAGATCCAAGACTGTGGAGCCGATCTTTCCAACCCCAATGATCGCAATTCTGTGCATGACATGACCCCCCAAAAGCCGCCCCTCAGACTCACCGCGTGAACCGTCACATTCAACTGGCATTTCGCCGATATGATCGCTAATTATCGGCGATTAGCCGATTCTATAGGACGAACTGACGATGGACAGTGTGGATGAAGAGCTTCTGATCCGTCTGCGCGCCAATGCCCGAACTCCAATTGCGGAATTGGCGCGGGGTTTGGGGCTGTCGCGGACGACCGTCCAGAGCCGACTCGCGCGGCTGGAACGGAGCGGCGTCATTGCCGGCTATGCCGTGCGATTGGCCGAGGCCTATGAGGCCGGACGGGTCCATGCCTTCATCATGCTGACCATCGAGCCGAAACAGGCCGCCGCGGTCACCTCGGCGCTCAAGGGTCTGGCCACAGTGCGCCGCCTGCAATCGGTCAGTGGCCCCTTCGACATGATTGCGACGGTCGAAACCCGCGGCGTGGCGGAGATGGACGCCACCATCGACCAGATCGGTGCCATCAAAGGGGTCGAGCGGACCAACTCATCGATCGTCCTGTCCAATAAGTTCGACCGGTAGCTGAGCCTAACCGCGCCTGGTGGAAAGAACAGGTCTAGGCCTCCAAATGGGGCGTTAGATATTGGCAGACGGCGGCCTTGGCCTCTGCGATCCAAACAGCAGGATCCTCGGACGGATTAAACAGAGCAAGGTCCAGAACGCTGTTACCGATATCCACGGCAACGCGCGCCACCTGCATGGCACGGGTGGGGTCCAAGCCGCCCCGCGCCGTTAGGAAGTCTGCCAAGAAGGCCGCTGTCTCAAGCGACTCCTCACGGTAGTAGGACTGCAATTCAGGCAATGCCTGGACGGCCCGTCTCAAGGCGTTTCCGCCCGGCTGATCTCGCCGACGACGCGCGGCAAAATCGATAATCTGCTCCATCGTCGCCCGCCAGTCGCTACCCGCAAGGACGGACGTCACCGATCTTTCAGCCGCCTTGAGCCAAACGTCGCGACTTTGCTTAAGGATCGCCACAAGGATCGAATATTTATTGGGGAAATATTTGTAGAGGGTCGCAATGTTGAGACCGGCCGCGTTCGCAATGGCCGTGGTTGTCAGCGCTTCATGACCCCGTTCCTGCAAAAGGATCTCGGTTGCCTTCATAATACGCGCCACCGAGCCCTCGTCCTTGGCCCGGTTGGATTTGGCGCGAATGCGGCTATCGAACGACATGGACATTGGGACGCCATCTCCAGTTGAAATTGGCGCGATTCAGATCGCGTCTTTTGATAGTATAACTAAAGCAAGTACTTGCTTACCCTGTCAAGTCAACCCTTTGTTAAGGCTGACTTGGCGGACCGGACGCTGCAGCCAAAGGGGGCCTATTAGGGCTCAAATGCGGTTCTAGATATCGGCAAATGGCGGCCTTGGCCTCCGCAAGAATGACCTCATCACCTGGTGATTGGTCAAACAGCGACAGGTCGAGAATACTGGTCCCAATCTCAACCGCGACCCGCGCCACCTGATCGGCATAGGTCCGCTCCAAGCCCCCTCGCTCTACCAACAGTTTCGAGAGAAAGGAGGCGGTGACCTCTGTCTCTTCCCGGTCGAAAGGTTGCAATTCCGGCGATATACGCATGGCCAAGCGCATAGCCTTGCCGCCCGGCTGATTGTTCCGGCGCTTGGCCGCAAAATCCATGAAGGCTTCCAGCGTCGTGCGCCAATCGGCACCGGCACCAACAGAAGCAACGGATTGGCCTGCCGCCTCGAGCCAGTCGCCGCGATTTCGCTTGGTCATCGCGATCAGGATCGACTGCTTATTGGGGTAATATTTATAGAGGGTCGCGATGTTGATCCCCGCCGCCTGAGCAATACGATTGGTGTTCAAGGCGTCATAGCCTTGCGTCTCCAACAGCATCCCGGTCGCCTCAAGAATGCGCGCCGCCGTCTCCTCACCCTTGGCCCGGTTCGGTTTGGCCCGCATGCGATTTTCAAAGGAGAGGGACATTGGTAGGAGACCTCAGTTTGACCAGTCTTCGATCAAGGCCCTGATCACGGGCTAAACAGCTAAAGCAATTACTTGCTTATTATGTCGCATCCGGCAATGGTCAATAAAAAACAGCCCTCAAAAAGGGGCGGTAGGGATGGCAGACGAGACCTTAGGACGCTGACTTCAAATGGGCTTCGCAGGTCTCTTCAATGATTTTGACGCAACGGTCTATGTCTTGAGTGACCCTGTCCCCATTGCTTCCACTTCCATCAATACCGTAAGCATACAGAAAATAATCTCTCTGATATTCGACAGAATTGTCGTCCAGATTTGAGCTATATTTTTGTGTAACGCTTTCTAATTCTTTGTATATTTTTACCAATTGATCGATGACGTCATAAAGGGTTTCACCGAATAGTTTTTTGGTTAGGGGCAAGCATTTGACTAAGGCATCATGCTCGGCTCTGACAGACTCTATCCGGTTTAGCTTAACATGGATCATTTCAAGTTGATCTTGACGCCCGCTCGAATAGCGATTCCAATCTGAATGTTTCTTCAGTTTGGCCCTTACCGT
>CANKPO010000159.1 GCA_947484535.1 Caulobacteraceae bacterium | reverse complement strand
TGGCCACCTCCATGCCGGTCAGGGCCGCGACCTGGGTCTGGAACTCGAACAGATATTGCAAGGTGCCTTGGGCAATTTCCGGCTGATAGGGCGTGTAGCTGGTCAGGAACTCCGAGCGCTGAATGATGTGGTCGACCGTGGCCGGGACATGATGGCGATAGGCCCCCGCCCCGCAAAAGAACGGTCCCTGCCCTGCGGTCCGGTTGCGTCCGGCCATGGCCGAGAGCGCCCGCTCGACCTCCAGCTCGCCCTGATGGAACGGCAGGTCTACCGGCTGATCACGCCGCGCGGCCAAGGGCACATCGACGAACAGGTCATCAATGGTCGCCGCACCGATAATGCCAAGCATGGCGGAACGATCCGTGGGACTTAGGGGCAGATAGCGCATATTTGGCCTCCAACAGGGTCAGGGTGGCGTTAGAGCGAGGCGAGGAAGGCGTCGTAGGCGGCGAGGTCCATCAGGCCCTCGAGCTGACTGGCATCGGCAATCTTGAGCTTGGCAAACCAGCCTGCGCCTTCGGGATCGGCATTGACCGTCTCTGGCGCAGCGGCCAGATCGCCATTGGCCTCAACGACCTCGCCTGAGACCGGCGCATAGACATCAGAGGCGGCCTTGACGCTTTCGACCACCGCGAGGCTATCGCCGACGGTCAAGACCTTGCCGAGGTCTGGCACCTCGACGAACACGACATCGCCCAGCTGTTCGGCGGCATAGGCAGAGATACCGACCGTGGCGACGTCGCCGTCAACCTTGATCCACTCGTGGTCCTTGGTGAAAAACATGAGGATCTTCCTTGCAGGGTCAGGATTTGCGGAAATAGCGATGGGGAATGAAGGGCATGGCCACGACCTGAACCGGCTGGCTCTTGCCACGCACAATGACGCTCAAGGGCGTGCCGACGAGAGACAGGGCGGGCGGGACAAGGCCCATGGCGATGGCGGTCGACAGGGTGGGCGAAAAGCCGCCGCTGGTGACCTTGCCGACCACCGCGCCGCTGGCATCGGTGATCTCGGCCCCCTCACGCGCGGGGGCCCCTTCGAGGACACGCAGACCGACCCGGACGCGGGACAGATCGCCGTCCAGTTCGCGCTTGATGCGGCTATAGCCGGGAAAGTCCCCCGCGTCGCGGCGGCGCTTGGACACAGCAAAGGTCAGACCCGCCTCGATGGGCGAGATCGTCTCGTCGGCATCATGGCCATAGAGCGGCAGTCCTGCCTCTAGGCGCAGACTGTCTCGTGCGCCCAGACCGATGGGCCGCACCCGCTCATCACCCAGCAGCAAGTCCCAGACCTCGGCAGCAATGGCATTGGGCACCGATATTTCGAAGCCATCCTCGCCCGTATAGCCGGACCGCGAAACGATCACGTCGGTGCCAAAGGCGACTAGCCGCGTGGTCTCCATAAAGTCCAAATCGGCAACGGCTGGAATGTGCCCGGCCAACACCGCAGCGGCCATCGGGCCTTGCAGGGCCAAGAGGGCGTGATCTTCAAGGCGCTCAATCTTGACCTGACCGGCGAGCTCGTTGGCGATCCATTTGAAATCGCGGTCCTTGCAACCGGCATTGACCACCAGATAGAGCCCATCATCGTCGGGACGTCCGGCCATCAGGTCATCAATGATCCCGCCCTTATGGTTCAAGAGCAGGCTGTAGCGCAGCTTTCCAGGCTTCAGGCCGATGAAATCGCCGGGCGTGACCTCCTCGAAGGCTGCTAAGGGCGCAACGCCGCGCAGGCGCGCCTGCCCCATATGGGACACATCAAACAGGCCCGCCTGATCGCGGGTCCAACGATGCTCGGTCAGGACACCGTCCTTGTACTGCACAGGCATCTCGTACCCGGCAAAGGGCACCATCCGCGCGCCAAGGGCGAGATGAGCGTCATAAAGCGCGGTGCGCTTGAGGGATGGATCGGTCATTGGGACTCCGAAACGCAGACAGGACGGCAAGCCAAGGGCGATCTAAGCCCCCAATGGCCTGCACCCCCGCTGTCCTGAAACCTGAGAGATTTCGGCGTGTCCGAACGGGACCCGCCTTGCTCCTTCGGTGAGCAGCCCTAAATCCGGCTGCTACTTTCCAGCGTTTCGTAACTCTTGCGGTCCTTTTGCCTGAGCGTTTCCGGGGTGGTTGCGCCTTCGGCGGAAACCTTATCGATCACATCGACTCAGCGTCCCTCTCCCGCAGGAGTGAGCCGAACCTGTTCGAGGTGACGCATGAAGTCAAGACCGATGTCGTAATGGCACAAACTGATGGCGCAAGTGCCGCATCTGACTGATTTTCACACAGGGACACTGGATCAGCCATCCAATCTTTGACAGGTGTAACCGTCTCCTCCTGAAGTGAAGGCCACGCCCATGACCGATCTAGACCCATTCATCGCTAGCCTGCCCAAGGCCGAGTTGCATCTGCACATCGAAGGAAGCCTCGAGCCGGAGCTGATGTTTGCGCTGGCGGCGCGAAATGGGCTCAGCCTGCCCTTTGCCTCGGTCGAGGCGGTGCGGGCGGCCTATGACTTTTCCAACCTGCAGGACTTTCTCGACATCTACTATGCCGGGGCCAGCGTTCTGCTGACCAAGGCCGACTTCCACGATCTGGCCATGGCCTATTTCGAGCGCGCTGCTGCGGACAATGTGCGCCATGCCGAGATTTTCTTTGATCCCCAGACCCATACCGACAGAGGCGTTGGCTTTGATGTGGTGATGGAGGGGCTGGCTTCGGCGATGGCTGAGGCCAAGGCTCGGTTCGGCCTGACCTCGAAACTGATCCTCTGTTTCTTGCGCCACCTTTCTGAAGAGGCCGCCTTCGCAACACTCGCTGAGGCCGAACCGTGGCTTGGCCAGATCGCTGGGGTCGGGCTGGACAGTTCCGAGCAGGGCCATCCGCCGAGCAAATTTGCCCGCGTCTTTGCCGCTGCCGCCGCCAAGGGCCTGAAGGTCGTGGCCCATGCGGGCGAGGAAGGCCCACCGGCCTATGTCTGGGAGGCGCTGGATATCTTAAAGATCGACCGGATTGATCACGGCAACCGGTCGCTCGAAGACCCGGTTCTGGTCCAGCGGATCCTTGCTGATGGCCTGACCTTGACCGTTTGCCCCCTATCGAACCAGAAGCTGTGTGTTATCAGCGACTTGCGCCAACATCCGATCAAGACGATGCTCGACCTCGGGCTCAAGGCCACGATCAATTCGGACGATCCAGCCTATTTTGGCGGCTATGTGAATGCCAATTTCAGCGCGGTGGCCAAGGCCGTTGGCCTGACCCGGGATGAGATCGTGACCCTCGCCAAGAACAGCTTCACCGGCTCGTTCCTAACACCCGCAGAGATCGCGGCTCACCTTGCCGAGATCGAAGCGTACTGCGGCTAAGGGCTACATCCGCTCAGGCGTTTCGATCCCCAACAGGTCCAGAGCCATTTCAAGCTGGCGCAGGGCCGTGGCTGAGAGGGTCAGGCGAGAGGCCTTGGTCGCGGCATCCTTGGCCACCAGCACGGGACAGGCGGCGTAGAACTTCGAAAAGGCCTGGGCAAGACGATAGGCGTGCTCGGCAATGAAGTTCGGGGCCTTCTTGTCATAGGCCTCGGCCACCGCCGTATTGAAGGCGTCCAAGGTCAGGACCAGGTCCCGTTCCGCCGGTTCAATGATCATCACCGCCCCGCCGACCGAGCCCTCATCCGCCGCCTTGCGCAGCAGAGATTTCACCCGCACCGCCTGATAGAGCAGATAGGGTCCGGTCTTGCCTTCAAAGCTGGTAAAGCGATCCAGATCAAAGACATAGCTGGTGCCGCGATAGTTCTGCAGATCGGCAAATTTCAGGGCCGCAATGGCAACCTTATGGGCCGTCACTTCGAAAGCTTCAGCCGACAGTTCTGCGCCCAGCCCGGCCTCTTTCAAGCGCGCACGGGCCTTGTCACGGGCCATTTCGATCAGGTCATGCAGTTTCAGGACGCCGCCCGCGCGGGTCTTGAACGGCTTTCCGTCAGCGCCGTTCATGGTGCCAAAGCCGATATGTTCGAGCGAGCCCTCCGGGGCATAACCCGCCAGCTCAGCCGCACGGAACACTTGGGCGAAATGGTCGGCCTGACGCTGGTCGACGCAATAGAGCATCAGATGCGGGTCTTGATCGCGGCGACGCCCAACAATGGTGGCCAGATCGGTCGTGCCATACATGGCCGAGCCTTCGGATGAGATCACCAAGAGGGGCGGAAGCTCGCGCTTATCCCCCTCGCGGGCCACGCGGACGATCTGCGCACCCTGATCCTCGATCAGCAGGCCTTGTGCGCGCAGGGCCGCGACCATGTCGGGGATGAAGGGATCAGCGTCGCTTTCGCCGTTCCAAAGGTCGAAATGGACGCCTAGCGCATCAAATTCACGGCGCAGGGCCACGCGGCTGACCTCCACAAAGCGCCGCCACAGGGTCAGATAACCCGCCTTGCCCGCTTGCAGCTCTGCCGTCGCCTTGCGGGCACGGTCGCGATAGTCCGTATCTTCCTTGGCCTTAGCCGCCGCCATTGGATAGAGCCGGTCGAGCAGGGGTAGATCAAGGTCGGCTAAGGCTGATAGGTCAGCGTCCGCCGCCCCCTCACCAATGGCTTGCAAGCGCGGGTCCTCGTCGCCCGCGGCGAGGATC
>CANKPO010000158.1 GCA_947484535.1 Caulobacteraceae bacterium | reverse complement strand
GACCCGTTCCAGCACCCGTGCCAAATGCTCTTCGCTGATCAGTTGGCCTGCCAGCCGGATCCGCTCGACAAACCGCACCAGATGGGGGGCGGTGAAGACGTGAACCTTGAGCCCCGCCGCCTCGGCAATGGCCCGCAAGGTGGCGACCGTCGAGCCCTTGCCATTGGTTCCGGCCACATGGATGACCGGCGGCAGATGGTCTTGAGGATTGCTCAGCGCCGCACAAAGCCGCAGCATCCTGTCCAGCGACAGGTCGATGCGCAGGGGATGGAGCGCCCGCAAACGCTCTAACGCCGCATCATGGGGCCGAAGATGGTCGCTCATGGTCGCCCCAGCGTAAGGTAAGTGTCGTGCGGTTAGCGGCGCGCGCGGCCCATCATCAGGGTCTTGAGAATGGACCCCAGAACAGCGGCCAATTCATTGCGCGGTGTAACCCGGTCGACCATGCCCTTTTCAACCAGATATTCGGAACGTTGGAACCCGGGGGGCAGGGTCTCGCGGATGGTCTGTTCGATCACCCGTTGGCCGGCAAAGCCGATCAGGGCTCCGGGCTCAGCCAGATGGACATCCCCGAGCATGGCATAGGAGGCGGTGACGCCGCCGGTGGTCGGATCGGTCAGGACGACGATATAGGGCAGGCCGACCTCTTTCAGCTCTTGGATCGCCAAGGTGGTGCGTGCCATCTGCATCAGGGACAAGGCCCCTTCCTGCATGCGCGCGCCGCCCGCCGCCGTGTAGGCCACCAGAGGGCACTGACGTTCCAGCGCGGCGTGGGCGGCGGCAATGAAGCCCTCGCCCGCAGCCATGCCTAAAGAGCCGCCCATAAAGGCAAAGTCTTGCACCAGAACCACAGCCTTCGTGCCGCCGATCTCGCCGGTGGCGATGGCCATCGCATCCTGCTCGCCCGTCGCCTTGCGGGCAGCGGCGAGGCGATCAACATAGGACTTGCCGTCCGAGAAATGCAGCGGATCGTCAGGCGCGGTGGGTGCGGGTAACTCTTCGTACTGACCCTCATCGAAGGTGAAGGCAAAGCGCAGGGCTGGGCCAATGCGCATGTGGCGTCCTGCCGGGGTCACCCATAGGGCGGCCTCCAGATCAGGTCGGTAGATCATCTCGCCTGTGTCGGGGCACTTGACCCAAAGATTTTCTGGGGTGTCACGCTTAGTGACCAGATTGCGGATGCCCGGGGCAATCTTCGCCAGCCAGCCGCCACGCTCGCGCGCGGACTTACCGCCGGAGGAGGGGGCGACCGGGGGGGTATTGGAACCCGCTGGGTCTTTCGTCTCAGCCATACTCATGCCCGGACTTTCAGCTTTAAGTGACGCTCACGTCAAGCCTTGCCATGCGAACAGCTTGGGCCAAGGCGGAGACGGACGCCAGAACTTTCGGTGCCGCTAAACTATCCGTTGCGGCGGCAGATGCAATTTCTTCGACCAAAGCCGAGCCGACAACGACCGCATCGGCAACCCGTGCCACGGCGGCGGCCCTCTCAGGGGTCTTGATGCCAAAGCCAACCGCAACGGGAAGGTTTGAGGCCTTGCGAACCCGCGCGACGGCAGGGGCGACGGTGGCGGCATCAGCCTCCTTGACCCCGGTCACCCCGGCAACCGAGACGTAATAGACAAAGCCGGATGTGCGCTTGACGACGGTCTCGAGGCGCTTGTCATCGGTGGTCGGAGCGGTCAGGCGGATTAGGGAAATGCCTGCAACATCAAGGGCATCGGACAGTTCAGCGGCCTCTTCAGGCGGGCTATCCACGATGATCAGGCCATCGACTCCCGCCGCCGCTGCATCAGCGGCAAAAGGGCCGAAGCCGTAAGTTAGGACCGGGTTGGTATAGCCCATCAAAATGATCGGCGTGGTCTGGTCATTGACGCGAAAACGGCGGACCAGATCCAAGGTTCCGCGCAGGGTCATGCCGGCCTTGAGTGCCCGCAAGGCGGCGCGCTGGATGGGTGGGCCCTCGGCCATGGGATCGGAAAAGGGAAAGCCCAATTCGATCAGATCAGCACCGGCGGCGGGCAAGCCCTTGAGAATTTCAAAAGCCGTCTCCACGTCCGGATCACCGGCCATGACATAGGTGATCAGGCCTGCTCGGCCCTCGGTCTTAAGGGCTTCAAAGCGCGAAGTGATTCGGTTCTGGCGCATCCGGGTCATTCTTTCAGTTTAAAGTCGGCTGCCCAGGGCTTCCGCCACGGTGAAAATATCCTTGTCGCCGCGCCCGCAGAGATTCATCAAAACGATGCCATCCTTGCCCAATTCCTTGGCCACATCACCGACGCGGGCCAGGGCGTGGGCGGGCTCTAGGGCCGGAATAATGCCTTCGAGCTGTGAGCAAAGCTGGAAGGCATCCAGCGCCTCTTGGTCGGTGGCCGAGACATATTGCGCGCGGCCGACATCGTGTAGCCACGAATGTTCTGGACCGATGCCAGGATAGTCCAGACCGGCGGAGATAGAGTGGGCGTCGATGATCTGGCCGTCATCGTCCTGCAGCAGATAGGTCTTGTTGCCGTGCAGGACGCCGGGGCGACCGCCGGTCAGCGAGGCGGCATGCTGGCCGGTGGACAGGCCATGGCCTGCCGCCTCGACACCAATCAGGCGCACCGACTCATCAGCCAAGAACGGGTGGAACAGGCCAATGGCGTTAGAGCCGCCGCCGATACAGGCGACGACAGCGTCAGGAAGGCGGCCCTCCCGCTCTAAAATCTGTGCACGGGCCTCAATGCCCATGACAGACTGGAAGTCGCGGACCATGGCGGGGTAGGGGTGCGGGCCAGCCGCCGTGCCGATGATGTAATAGGTATCATCAACATTGGTCACCCAGTCGCGCATGGCCTCGTTCATGGCGTCCTTCAGGGTGCCC
This sequence comes from Caulobacteraceae bacterium, assembly GCA_947484535.1. Lineage (GTDB taxonomy): Bacteria > Pseudomonadota > Alphaproteobacteria > Caulobacterales > Caulobacteraceae > CAISGS01. The sequence continues at coordinate 1,778 of CANKPO010000158.1, read as the reverse complement.
GTGCCGCTGGTAACGGGACGGACCTCTGCGCCGAGCAGGTTCATGCGAAACACGTTGGGCTTTTGCCGCTCAACGTCGGTGGCGCCCATATAGACGATGCAGGGAAAGCCAAAGCGGGCACAGACCGTGGCGGTGGCCACGCCATGCTGACCGGCGCCGGTCTCCGCAATGATCCGCGTCTTGCCCATGCGGCGAGCAAGCAGGATCTGGCCGATGCAGTTATTGATCTTGTGCGCGCCGGTATGGTTCAGCTCATCACGCTTGAAATAGATCTTGGCCCCGCCGAAATGCTGGGTCAGCCGTTCCGCGAAATAGAGCGGGCTTGGCCGTCCCACATAGTGGGTCATGTAGCCGCTCATCTCGGCATGGAAGGCCGGATCGTTCTTGGCATCCTCATAGGCCTGACCAAGGTCGAGCACGAGGGGCATCAGGGTCTCGGCCACATAGCGCCCGCCATAGTCGCCAAAGCGGCCATTGGCGTCGGGATAGGCGGAGTAGTCATTCGGAGATTGAGCGTTCACGCGGACCTGCCAAGCGGTTTGTGACTAAAGACCAGACGCGCCATGGACGCGGCGAGCGGCTGACAAAAAGGCTGAAATCAGAGCAGGGTCCTTTACGCCCGGCCCGCGTTCCACGCCAGAAGAAACGTCGATCAAGGGTGCGCCAGACTGGCCCATAGCCTCTTCAAGGTTCCAAGGATCCAGACCACCGGCCAAAAACCAGGGTCGCTCAAAGCGCCGCCCCTGCATGATGGTCCAGTCAAAGCGCGCGCCGACACCGCCGGGCAGGTCGCTGTCTTTCGGAGGTTTGGCGTCGAACAACAGGTGGCTGACCAGTCCGTCGAAGGGTTTTGCGGCTTCCAGATCGCTAGGTTCCCGGACCGAAATGGCCTTGATGATCCCAACGCCCGTACGCTGAGCGATGGCGGCGGCGCGGGCAGGCGTCTCCTTGCCATGAAGTTGAATGAAGTCGGGTTTCAGCCCGGCCATGATCTGATCGAGGGTCTGATCATCCGGATCGACCGTGACGGCAACGATGCTGGAGCGTGTGCGCACGGGCGCTGCCAACTCTGTGGCGCGCTGAATCGTCAGGTTGCGCGGGCTCTTGGCAAAGAACATGAAGCCCAGATAGGCAGCCTTGCCCTCAAGGGCCGCTTCCACGGTCTCAACTGTCGTCAGGCCGCAGATCTTGACCGGAGCCAAGGCGCGCAACTTGGCCAGATGGGGGTCGGCACTGTTCATGGGTAAGGAGATGGCGGGCGATGGGCCGCTTGGCAAGGGCGGAGCGTAAGAGCTTGTCGATTAAAGAGGCCCAGTCGCAGCGGACTATTCGTCAGCGTTCAGACGCTCACGCAGTTCTTTACCGCTTTTGAAGAAGGGGACATGCTTGGCCTTGACCGACACGGCATCACCGGTGCGGGGGTTGCGGCCACCGCGGGCAGGGCGTGAACGGACGGAGAAAGCGCCAAAGCCGCGCAGCTCGACGCGACCGCCACCTTCAAGGGCTTCGATCATCTGGTCGAAAATGACGCCAACGACGCGTTCAACGTCCTTTTGGGTCAGGTGCGGATTTTCGGTCGCCAGCTTGGCGATCAGTTCAGACTTAATCATGGAGAGGCCCCCGTCTCTTTGGATTTGACCATGGTCGATAATCGAAAGGGTTTCAAGGGGTTGCAGGAAGAGAAATGTAAAGTTCGTTTAATTTGAGCTCTAGCACTCTTGTAAATAAAGAAATGGCGGCTTGGTTTCCCAAGCCGCCACTGTCCTAACCCTAAGGGG
>CANKPO010000157.1 GCA_947484535.1 Caulobacteraceae bacterium | reverse complement strand
ACCGGCGCGCGGACCTATGCCTATACCCATTCAGAGGCGCTCGATGGGTTGATCGACATACTAGTTGAGGCAACCGCCCTCTATCTGATCATGCAGGCCAAGGCGGGGGCGCAGGTTCTAAAGCTGTTTGAATCGTGGGCCGAAAACCTGCCCGAGGACCTTTTTGAGCGACTGGTCATTGGTCCCCATATGAGGATTATCAAAAAGGTACGAGCAGCGGGCATCAACGCGCCCTTTATCGGCTTTCCAAAGGGCGCGGGGACCTTGGTCGCCAACTATGTCGCTAAGGTGCCTGTCCAGGCCGTGGCTATGGATGTTCAAGCCTCAGCAGCCTTCGGTCGCCAACTTCAGCAGACCACCGCCATCCAGGGCGCGCTTGACCCCTTGCTTCTGCGAGCAGGCGGAGCCGCGCTTGATCGGCGCGTCGAAGAGATGTTGGTCCAATGGGGGAGCGGGCCCTATATCTTCAATCTTGGCCACGGGATCTTGCCCGATACACCTATCACCCATGTCGAGCAGGTCTTGGCACGGGTCGTTGGAGCCTAAGGGCCTATTGGGGATTTGAGTGTGACCAAGGATCAATCGACCAAAAAGATCGCCGTTGTCCTGTTTAATCTGGGCGGACCAGATGGGCCAGAGGCGGTGCAGCCTTTCCTCTATAACCTCTTTGCGGACAAGGCGATCATCGGCGCGCCAGCGGGGATCCGGCAGGCCCTCGCCTTTATGATCTCGACCCTGCGCAAGAAGTCTGCTCAAGCCAATTACAATATTATGGGCGGGGGCTCACCGATCTTGCCGCAAACAAAGGCGCAGGCAGAGGCCCTGAGTCTGGCGATGTCGACTAAGGTCGATGGGGCTGAGGTTCAGCTATTCATCGGCATGCGCTATTGGCACCCCTTTACCCACGAGGCAGCCAAGGCGGTGGCGGCCTACGGGCCCGACGAGATCATTCTGCTGCCGCTCTACCCGCAATTTTCGACGACAACGACAGGCTCGTCGGTCGGCGAATGGAACAGGGTCTATCGGGGTTCTGGACAGGCGCGGGAAATCTGCTGCTATCCGACCTTGGACGGGGTGGTTGAGGCCCATGCTCAGGCCATCGAGCGGGCCTATAGCGCTGCCGGTTCTCCCGTCGGTGTCAGATTGCTGTTTTCTGCACACGGTCTGCCAGAGAAGATCATTGATCAGGGCGATCCCTATCAGTCTCAGATTGAAGCCACTGCCGCTGCCGTTGCGGCGCGATTGGGCAAGGGCTGGGACTGGCAGATCTGTTATCAAAGCCGAGTGGGGCCCTTAAAGTGGATTGGCCCTACGACACCCGACGCCATAGCGGCTGCGGCTGAGGCCGGTCTTGGCGTGGTTGTCACCCCGATCGCCTTTGTCTCTGAACATATTGAGACCTTGGTCGAGCTTGATCATGAATATGCCGAACTGGCCCATGATCTTGGCTGTCCGCACTATATTCGAGTGCCAGCCTTGGGGACTGACCCGATCTTTATAGAGGCCCTTTCAGAGTTGGCGGTTGGCAGCCTAAGCCGGGCCGGTACAGCCCCATGCCAAGGCTGGTCCTGTGATACGAAACACGTCAAATGTCCGTACCGCAAGACGGCGGCCTAGGGAGATCCTCGTGGCGCAACATTACGACCTGCTTCGTGGGCTACACATTATCGCGGTGATCGCTTGGATGGCTGGCATGCTCTATCTGCCGCGCCTCTATGCCTATCACAGTGCCACAGCCCCCGGATCGGAGATGGACGAGACCTTCAAGGTCATGGAGCGCAAGCTTCTGCGCATCATTATGAACCCGGCCATGATCTTGACTCTCCTCTTAGGCGGGCTGCTCATCTGGGCGGACGGCGAAATCCGTGGCTGGGGTTTCTTGACCCAGCCCTGGATGGTGACCAAGCTTCTCGGCGTTGTCTTTTTGTTTGGTTGGCATGGGTTTCTGGCCGGGGCGCGTAAGAGGTTCGAGAACGGCACCAACCAGCGTTCTGGCAAGTTTTGGCGGATGACCAATGAACTGCCCTTCATCGCGGCCATCATCATGGTCATTGCTGTAACGACGGAATTTATCAACCTTTGATCCTGTGGCTCTTGCGACATTTGGGCATTTTCTTGACCTGAGCTGCCTTATGTGGTTCGGCTAGTTCCAGACGTGGTGCGCCACGTTCCCGCCTCTCGCCGGTGTCTTATCGCGGGTCCGTTTAAGGATCGCACCAAGGCCTATCGGTTCTCCCTTCGCGCCGCTTGGCGCAGCACATCACTTGTCTAAAGCGCCGTCAGCGGGGCTAAAGACGCGCGTGGCCGCTTGTTCGCAGCCCGACTGACCTTGAGACCCTCGATGCAAGACGAACCAATGAACGATACCGATCAGATGATCGACACGACGGCAACCGATGGCCCATCTCTCGAGGCTGATCTTGAGCCGACCGGAGGCGATGCCGCGAAGGCTGTTGCCCAAATGGGCATCACGCGCATGTCGCTGATGGAGTTGAAGCTCAAGTCCCCTAGCGACCTGTTGGCGCTGGCTGAAGCCATGGAGATTGAGAACGCCAACTCCATGCGCAAGCAGGACATGATGTTCGGGATCCTCAAGGCCGTGGCTGAGGAGGGTGTCGAAATCTCCGGCGGCGGCGTGATGGAGGTCGTGCAGGACGGCTTTGGTTTTTTGCGTTCGCCAGAGGCCAACTATCTGCCTGGCCCCGATGATATCTATGTCTCCCCCTCACAGATCCGCAAATTTGGTTTGCGCACGGGCGACAGTGTCGAGGGACCGATCCGCGCACCGCGAGAGGGCGAACGCTATTTCGCGCTCTTGAAGGTCGACTCGATCAATTTCGAGAACCCTGAAAATGTGCGCCACAAGGTTCACTTCGATAATCTGACACCGCTCTATCCGGATGAGCGCCTGACCATGGAAATTCAGGATCCAACCCTGAAAGACCGGTCCGGACGCGTGATCGATATTGTCGCGCCCTTGGGTAAGGGCCAGCGCTGCTTGATCGTCGCCCCGCCTCGCGTGGGTAAGACGGTGATGTTGCAAAATATCGCCAAGTCGATCGCGGCCAACCACCCAGAATGTTACCTCATCGTGCTTTTGATCGATGAGCGCCCCGAAGAGGTGACCGACATGCAGCGCACCGTGAAGGGCGAGGTCATCTCCTCAACCTTCGACGAGCCCGCAACGCGCCACGTCCAGGTCGCTGAGATGGTCATCGAAAAGGCCAAGCGCCTGGTCGAGCACAAGCGCGATGTGATCATCCTGCTCGACTCCGTCACCCGTCTGGGCCGCGCCTACAATACGGTGGTGCCGTCATCGGGTAAGGTCCTTACCGGTGGTGTTGACGCCAACGCCCTGCAACGGCCCAAGCGCTTCTTTGGTGCCGCCCGCAATATCGAAGAGGGTGGCTCCTTGACCATTATCGCGACCGCCTTGATCGATACGGGCAGCCGCATGGACGAGGTCATTTTCGAAGAGTTCAAGGGCACCGGTAACTCGGAAATTATCCTTGACCGCAAGGTTGCCGATAAGCGGGTCTTCCCGGCCATCGACATCTTGAAGTCCGGTACCCGTAAGGAAGACCTGATCACGCCGAAGGATGTGCTGCAAAAGACCTATGTCCTGCGCCGCATTCTCAACCCGATGGGACCGCAAGACGCTATCGAGTTCCTGCTCGACAAGATGCGACAGACCAAAAACAATGCCGACTTCTTCCAGTCGATGAATACCTAATAGAAAGGGCGGCCGCTGATACCTCAGGGCCGCCCTTTTAGTTTAATGAAATCAGCTGTTTATTATGGAATGAGCAGGGTCGCGCCTATGGTTTCGCGTCCCGCCAAGGCCTCGTGAGCGGCCCGAGTGTCCTTTAAGGCGAACTCAGCGCCGATCTGGATCTTAACCGCGCCAGAGCCCATGACCGCAAACAGGGCGTTAGCGCTCTCATCCAGATCTTCTGGCGTGGCGATATAGTCAAATAGGGTTGGGCGGGTGAAGAACAGCGATCCCGCCGCTGCGAGGCGGGCAGGTGCAAAGGGTGGTACAGGGCCCGACGCATTACCGAAACTAACAAACAGGCCCCGGCGGCTGAGGCTAGCAAGGGTGGCTTCAAAAGTATCGGCCCCAACCGAGTCATAGGCGACCGCAACGCCCTGACCCTTGGTGATCTCCTTCACGCGCGCCGCGACATCTTCTGTGCGATATTGGATCACGTGATGGCAGCCCTGAGCCATGGCCAGATCCGCCTTGGCCTGAGAGCCTGCAGTCCCAATGACGACGGCGCCAAGGGCTCTCGCCCATTGGGTCATGATCGACCCGACCCCACCTGCTGCGGCATGGACCAGGATCATGTCTCCGGCCTTGACGGGGAAACAACGCCGCAAGAGGAATTCTGCCGTCATCCCCTTAAGCATAGCGGCGGCAGCCTCCTTCAGGCTCACCCCATCGGGTACCTTAACGGCGCGATTGGCGGCGGTGACATGGACCTCGCAATAGGCCCCGAGCGGTCCGCTGCCATAGGCTGCCCGGTCGCCAACGGCAAAGCGGGTCACGCCCTCGCCGACTGCATCGATAATGCCCGCCCCCTCAAGTCCCAGAACCGATGGGAAGGCGATCGGATAGAGGCCGCTGCGCTGATAGATGTCGATGAAGTT
>CANKPO010000156.1 GCA_947484535.1 Caulobacteraceae bacterium | reverse complement strand
TGTCGGACCCCTGGGTTGCTTCGCTGCGCTCGCAATGACGCAGGTAAAACAAAGCCCTTTCCCCCCTTGCGGGGGAGAGGGTTGGGAGTGGGGGGTTCCACAGGTCTCAGTGTACGGGTCTGGACCCCCGCCTTCGCGGGGAACGCGGAAGGAGGCGGCTGGTTCAGCAGTCGGTTTGCCACTCTAGAAATTCGGGCGTGGATAACAGGGTCTCACAATAGGCCGCCGCCAAGCCTTCATCCCCATAGGCAGCCAGATCAATGCCATAGGTACGAAAGCGCGTCGCGACGGGCGTGAAGAAGGCATCGGCAATCGACCAGTCACCGACCAAGAACGCGCCCTGGTCCTGATAGGCCGCGCGGAGCTGCGACCAGAGGCTAACGATGCGCCGAACATTGGCCTCGACGGCGGGCGAAAGCTCGACAGTACGAGCCGCATCGATCTCCATCGGGCATTCTTTGCGCAGGGGACCAAAGCCCGAATGCATCTCAGCGGTTGCCGATCTGGCCAGTGCCCGGGCCGTAGGGTCGGCGGGCCAGAGTTTTGCTTCAGGGAACCGGTCATTGAGATATTCGCAAATGGCCAGCGAATCCCAAATGGTCAGGGCGCCATCCTTTAGGACCGGAACCAAACCCGTCGGGGAATGGACGGCGATGGCCTCAGAACTGGTATCCCAGCGTAGGGGCACAAGGGTCTCGACAAAATCGACATTGCAGCGCTTGAGCACCAGCCAAGGCCGCAAGGACCAGGTGGACCAGTTCTTGGTACCGATGACGATTTCCATAGCGGTCTCCCATGCAAGGCTTTTGATCCCTTATCCCGTAAGGCATCGGCCCATGTCCCGTGAAGCGAAAAGAATGGTCATTCGCCTATGGCGCCCATGTTCCAACTGCGCCTAGAGTGCCCGTTCGATAATAAGCATTCAGGGGGGAAAGCTTACATGACCGATACAGCCGTGGCTGAGGCCGCGCCGACCAGTGACAAACCGGTCTATTCCGATAAATATCGCGGCACGGTCTTGGGGATCCTTGTTGCCGTCTATACCAGCAACTTTATCGACCGCACGATCATCGGCACGCTCGGTGAGGCGATCAAGATCGACCTGAACCTGACCAATACCCAGGTCGGCCTTCTGGGCGGCATTGCCTTTGCCCTGCTCTATACGATCCTTGGCATACCCATTGCGCGAATTGCGGAAAAGAAGAGCCGGGTCAATATCATCACTATATGCCTCGTGATCTGGTCTGGTTTTACCGCCCTTTGCGGCTCGGCCACATCCTTCCTTCAATTGCTGCTGTTCCGCGTTGGCGTGGGGATTGGAGAGGCGGGCTGTTCGCCGCCGTCCCATTCGCTGATCACCGACTATTACCCCCCCAAGGCGAGGGCCACGGCCCTGTCGATCTATTCGTTCGGCATTCCACTCGGCACCATGATCGGCGCGGTTGCCGGGGGGTACCTTGTCCAGAACGTCGGCTGGCGTGAAGCCTTTGTCATTGTCGGCTTACCGGGCATCCTCATTGCCATAGTGGTCAAGTTGGTAATCAAGGAACCGCCGCGCGGTCACTCCGAAGAGGCTGGCGGCGTTGCTGAAGCCAGCATGAAGGAGCCCGCACCGTCCCTCATGCAAGTCGCCAAGCGGCTCTGGAGGACAGCCTCGTTCCGCCACATTACGGCGGGCGTGACGTTGGCCTCCTTTGCCAGCTATGGCACAGGCCAATTTGCCCAGCCCTATTTCATCCGCAATTTTGGCCTCAGCTATGTTGAGGTCGGCCTGATCTTTGGTTTGGTGGGCGGTCTCGCCTCTGGCGCAGGCACCCTGATCGGCGGTTTCTTGACCGACTGGATCGGTAAGAAGGATGGCAAGTGGTACGCCCTTGTCCCGGCTATCGGCTTAGCTATCGCGACGCCGCTCTATCTGGCGGTCTATTCGAACTCGTCTTGGATGATTGCCGCTGGCCTTTTGATGCTTCCGGGCATCTTCCACTACACCTATCTGGGTCCGACCTTTGGTGTCATGCACAATATGGTCGAACCGCGCATGAGGGCGACGGCAACCGCCTTGCTGTTCTTCGTCCTGAACCTGATCGCGCTGGGCGCTGGCCCTCCCTTTACGGGCTGGGTGATCGATCTGTTTGTCCAGAACAGCTTTGCAGCCAATGATCTGGGCACCTTCATCGCCACCTGCCCCAGCGGTAAGGCCATTGCCGGGGCATCAGCCGAGGTGGGCGCAGCCTGCCACGCAGCCGGTGCCCTCGGCACACGCTACGGCATCTTGGCGGTGACGCTTATCTATGGCTGGGCTGCCCTGCACTATCTGCTGGCATCCCGGACCCTTGCTGCGGACCTGAAACGGGCCTCATCAGGCCAATAGCCTAAAGGGGCGCGGACTTTCGGGTTCGCGCCCTTTTTCTGATCTGACAGCACCGGAGCAAAGCTCGTAAGATCATGCGGGGTCTTGACACGGAGGGCCTGCGGCTCGCATCCAACGGGCAACAGACGCCCGCACAGGCCAGATCGGACCCTCGACCATGATCCCTCGCTATTCCCGCGCTGAATGCGCCGACATCTGGTCACCGCAGACCAAGTACAGCATCTGGTTCGAGATCGAGGCCCACGCCGCCGACGCCATGGCTGAACTGGGCGTCATCCCCAAGCTTTCGGCCCAGATCATCTGGGAAAAGGGTCGCAACGCGATCTGGGATGCTGACCGGATCGACGAGATCGAACGGGTCGTAAAGCACGACGTGATCGCCTTCCTGACCCATGTCTCCGAGATTGTCGGGCCAGAAGCGCGGTTCCTGCATCAGGGCATGACCTCGTCGGACGTGCTCGACACCTGTTTTTCGGTACAGCTCGGCCGTGCCGCCGACCTCTTGATCGAGGATGTGGATCTGGTTCTGGCCGCCCTCAAGCGCCGCGCCACGGAGCACAAGCTGACCCCGACCGTGGGCCGCAGCCACGGCATCCACGCTGAACCCACCACCTTTGGCCTCAAGCTGGCCGGTCACTATGCCGAGTTCCAGCGCGCCAAGGAGCGCTTGGCCATGGCCAAGTTCGAAATCTCCACCTGCTCGATTTCGGGCGCCGTCGGCACCTTTGCCAATGTCGATCCCCGCGTTGAGGCCCACGTTGCCGAAAAGATGGGTCTGACCATCGAGCCGGTGGCCACCCAAGTCATCCCGCGCGATCGTCACGCGGCCTATTTCGCAGCGCTGGCCGTTGTCGCCTCATCGGTCGAGCGTCTGGCCGTCGAGATCCGACACCTGCAACGCACCGAGGTCTTGGAAGCCGAAGAGCCGTTTGATCCCGGTCAAAAGGGCTCCTCGGCCATGCCCCATAAGCGCAACCCAATCCTGACCGAAAACCTGACCGGTCTGGCGCGCCTTGTCCGCTCGGCCGTGGTGCCTGCAATGGAGAATGTCGCCCTGTGGCATGAGCGCGACATCAGCCACTCATCCGTCGAGCGCGGCATTGCGCCTGACGCCACCATCCACCTCGACTTCGCCCTGCGCCGTCTAGCCAGTGTGATGGAGCGGCTGGTGATCTATCCTGAGAATATGGAAAAGAACCTCGACCGCCTCGGCGGCTTGGTCCATTCCCAGCGCGTCATGCTGGCCCTAACGCAAAAGGGTATTGCCCGCGAAACCGCCTATGCCGCCGTGCAGGGCGCGGCCATGAAGGTCTGGCGTGGGGAAGCGCGCTTCCTTGATCTGCTCAAGGCCGACCCCGATGTGCGCCCACACCTGACCGATGAGGAACTCGAAGAGCTATTCGACCTTGGCTATCACTTCAAACATGTCGACACGATCTTCAACCGCGTGTTCGGACAGGCCTGACATGGCGGCCCTGTCGCTGAGGCTCAATCCCGCGCTGAAGGCTCAAGACTATCGAGAGGCCTTCAGCCGTGTCGGCTTCGTCCAGGTGCCAGACCTCTTTGAGCCAGACCTTGCCCGGGGTCTGGCCGAGATGCTCGAACGTTCCATGCCGTGGGATCTGGCCCTCTCGACGGCCGATAATGGCCATGAGGTGCTGAACCGTGCCGAACTCAGCGCCCTAGGGTCTGAAGCCGTTGGTAGCCGTCTGCAGGCCGTTAGCGAGCGGGCGTCCAAGGGCTTTGGCTTTGTCTATCTCGCCTACCCGATGATCAGCGCCGTCCTAGAGGGCCGCGATCCTGGCCACCCGATCCACGCCCTGACTCACTGGATCAATAGCCGCGAATTTCTCGATTTTGGTCAGGAGATCATCGGCACTGATGATGTGATCAAGGCTGACGCGCAGGCCACGCTCTATCGGCCCGGCGACTTTCTAACCCTGCATGATGATGAAAAGCCCGGCGCTGATCGACGCGCGGCCTACACGATGGGCTTTACGCGGCAATGGCGCTCGGACTGGGGCGGTCAGCTTCTGTTCCACGAGAAGGACGGGAGCATAAGGCGAGGCCATGTGCCAAACTTCAATAGTTTGAATCTGTTCAGGGTCCCGCAGGACCACTCGGTAGCCCCGGTCGCGCCCTATGCGACGGCCCCAAGACTTTCAGTGGTGGGCTGGCTTCGCGGCGGTACCTAGGCACCGCCGCTTCACCTTTAGGGCTGGCTATTCGCCCTTGATCTGCTCGCGTGCGACGGACATCAACTCATCCATCTTGCGGCGCAC
>CANKPO010000155.1 GCA_947484535.1 Caulobacteraceae bacterium | reverse complement strand
TGGCCGGGGTTAGCCATACAGACCTGTTGGAGCGCGAGGATCCGGCCGCCTTTGTCGTCACGCGCATGGATATTCGGTTCCAGCGGGCGGCGCGCATTGATGATGCCCTGACGGTGGTCACGACCTATGACCGGGTCAAGGGTCCGCGCCTGTTCATCAGCCAGCACATCTTGCGAGGCATCGAAGTCATCGCAACTGCCAATGTCGAGGCGGCCTGTATCATGATGGATGGCCGTCCGCGAAAGCCGCCTTCTGGCCTGACCGAGGCCCTGAGGCCTTGGTTTGCGCCGCCCGATCCAATCTTGCCATAGTTTCACCATGCCAAGCGGCCAGAAAGGCTGACTTCACCGATCAGCCCGCCCCCTTCTAATGACGAGATTTTGATCCATGAATGACGCTGCTAGCGCCGCCCTCTCTCCGGAAAGCTTCTCCGCCCTTGCCCTGTTCTTGCGCGCTGACTGGGTGGTCAAGGGCGTGATGCTCGGCCTCTTGGGGGCCTCGCTCTGGTCATGGTCGGTGATCATCGACAAGGTCTTGAAGTTCCGCGCGCTGGCCCAGGATGCCGACCAGATCGAGGACGCCATCGCCGCTGGCCGATCCTTAGAAGAGGTGGCCGAGGCTGCCGGTCCCGAGCCGCGCCAAGCCCTCGCCCGTCTCCTGCAATCGGCCCTGCGCACCTGGTATGAGGCGAGAGCCGGTGACGGGATCAGCGAGGCCAAGGCTGGTCTTATTCTTCAGCGCCTAGACCGGGGCCTTGACGGGATCATTGCCCGCGAGACCGAGCAGGCGGAGGAGGGTCTCAGCGGCCTCGCCATCGTTGCCACCGCCTCGCCCTTTATCGGCCTTTTCGGAACGGTCTGGGGCATCATGCATGCCTTCCAAGCCATCGCCGTGCAGAAGAACACCAACCTATCGGTCGTCGCGCCCTCCATTGCGGAGGCCCTATTTGCCACCGCCATCGGTCTGGCCGCCGCCATTCCAGCCTATATGGCCTATAATTGGCTGTCGGGCGATGCGGGCCGGTTCACGAGCCGTCTTGAAGCCTTTGCCGACGACCTGGCCGGTGCCATTGCCCGGCGTCTGAGCGATAGGGTCTAGGGCCAATGGCGGGTTCAAGCGCTCAGGGTCTCTCGTCGGGATCGCGTGGTCGGCGGCGGCGCGGTGGACGCAGTCGCCTGTCCGAGATCAATGTCACGCCGCTGGTCGATGTGATGTTGGTGCTGCTGATCGTATTTATGATCTCGGCCCCCCTGCTGACCGCCGGGGTGCCTGTGGAACTGCCCAAGACCGAGGCCAGCGCCCTCAATGACCAAAACGAACCCCTAACGGTCTCCGTGGCAGCAGACGGCAAGCTCTTTGTGCAAGATCGCCCGGTCCTCTTTGCCGAACTGGCCCCGCGGATGATGGCCCTGTCGGGTGAGGATCAAAAACGGCAGGTCTTTGTACGCGCCGATGGCAAGGCGTCTTACGAAACCGTGGCGCAGGTCATGGCCAGCCTGTCGCGTACCGGCTTTACCTCCATCGGGTTGATCACCGACATTGGCGGGCCAAGCTCTGGCGTGCCCGCTGACGATCAGGCCCCGTAACGGTCCGATGCGCCGTCTCCTCTCCGATCGCTATCCTGCCTATGCGGCCTCTGCCGGTCTTCATCTGATCGTGCTGCTGGCTGGGGTGATCGCTTGGCCATGGATGACGCCGACCATGATCATGACCGTGACCCCGGTGACGCTGGTCTCCCGGGCTGAGGTGACAGACCTGCGCGCCGCTGAGAAGGCTGAGACGGTCCAAGAGGCCGCGATAGAGGCTCCCGTCGAAACAGCCCAGCCCGAAGTGGTGACCCCGCCGCCGCCGGCCAAGACCCAACCGACGCCGCAACCCGCGCCAAAGCCTCTAACGGCCAAGCCCACCCCCGCCTTAAATCTGGACCAGCTCGCCGCGAGCGTCAGCAAGGCCAAGCCGCAAAAGCCGACACCCGCCCCAGCCGCTAAGCCCGCGCCCAGCCTTGATCTTGATGCCCTTGCCGCCAGTGTGGGCAAGAGCACCTCTAGCGCCAAGCCTTCGTCGGCCCCCAAGGGGGCTACTCGCGCCCAAACGGATCTGGTTGCCCGCCAAGCCGTCGGTGCAGGACGCGGGGCAACTGTGGACCAGCTGGCAGCGATCAGTGCCAAGCTCGGACGGCTGTGGAACCCCAACTGCGGGGTCGAGGGATCGGCCAATGTCGTGGTCAAGATTCGCCTGACCCTAGATCCCAATGGACGATTGCTGCGCGCGGTCCTGGTCGACGAGCAGCGGATCAATGGTTCTGGCGACAGTGTCCTTCGCGCCGCCGCCACCCGGGCCTTGACGGCCGTGGCCCGCGCCGCGCCCTATGATGAACTGCCTTCAGAGGATTTCGCGAGCTGGCGTTCCTTTGTGGTCGCCTTTGATGCTCGCCAGCAATGTCGAGGCTATTGATGAGGAGGTCCCTGCCCATGACCCTGTTCCGAAATGGTCTAATGGCGCTTATCGCCATAGTCTCCGGCCTTATCTGGGGGGCTGCAGGCTTGACCCCTGCGCGCGCGGAGATCGAAATTCAGGTCAATCAGGGCACGCTGCAACCCTTGCCCGTTGCGGTTCCGGCCTTTACCGGCGCGGGTCCCTATGGCGCTGATATTGCCAAGGTGGTGTCGGGCAATCTGGACCGGTCCGGCTTCTTTCGGCCCCTCGATCCGGCGGGTTTTGTCGAAAAGGGCTTGGACGTCAATGTTCAGCCGAGGTTCCCGGACTGGAAGGCAATCAGCGCTCAGGCCCTGATCAACGGTCAGGTGACAGTCGATCCCGATGGCCTCTTGCGCGTCGATTTTCGGCTCTGGGATGTCTTTTCCGAACAGCAGCTTTTGGGCCTTCAGTTCACCTCGACGCCAGAAAACTGGCGGCGGATGGCCCACAAGATCTCCGATGCGGTCTATGAGCGCCTGACCGGCGAAAAGGGCTATTTTGATACCCGTATCGTCTTCGTGGCCGAAAGCGGGCCGCGTGTTGCGCGCATCAAGCGTCTGGCGATCATGGATCAGGACGGGGCCAATCCGAGCTATCTGACCAGCGGCTCGACCATGGTCATGACCCCGCGCTATTCGGCCAGTAGCCAAAAGGTCACCTACATGGCCCTGCGCGACAGTGGGTCCAGCATCTATTTGCTGAATATTGAGACCGGGCGCCAAGAGATCCTCGGCCAATATTCCGGCATGGTCTTCGCACCGCGCTTCTCGCCTGACGGTCAGAAGGTGGCCCTGTCGGTCGAGCGCGGCGGCAATAGCGATATTTTCGTGATGGATCTGAGCAGCAGGGTCTCGACCCGTCTGACCAATAGCCCTGCCATCGATACCTCGCCTTCCTATTCGCCCGATGGCAGCCAGATCGTGTTCAATTCCGACCGGGGCGGCAGCCCGCAACTCTATCTGATGAAGGCCGATGGCAGCGATGTGCGCCGGGTCTCATCGGGTCAGGGTCGCTACACCACGCCGGTCTGGAGCCCGCGCGGTGATTTTATTGCCTTCACCAAACAGACGGGCGGCCAGTTCCATATTGGCGTCATGCGCCCCGATGGCACCGATGAGCGGCTCTTGACCACTAGCTATCTGGATGAGGGTCCAACCTGGGCCCCCAATGGCCGGGTCCTGATGTTCTTCCGCGAGGCCCCGGGGGTCGCGCCAAAGCTCTGGACCGTTGATATTAGCGGCCGGGTCGTGCGTCCCGCGCCCTATTCTGGGTCAGGATCTGACCCGGCATGGTCGCCCTTGCTCAATTAGTTTGGCTTTAAGCGCGCTGCGTAAGGTCACGCCCTATTGTCAGCTTTCGTTCATGATGCCACGCTAGGCTAACGTCAAAGTTTTGAGTTTTCTATCCGGCCCGGTTGCGAGCCTTGATTCGAACCGGTCGGGTCCCTTTCAGCAGCGCCTATGAACCCGAAGGAGAAGTTCGTGATCCACAGTACCAAAGCCATTGTCAGGCTGGCCCTGATCGCGGTCGCCGCGGCGTCGCTTACCGCCTGCGCCACCCGCAAAGCCCCACCGCCGCCCGCGCCAACACCAGCGCCCGCGCCAGCACCAGAGCCTGCGCCGCCGCCCGCTCCTGCGCCCCCTGCACCCGTCGTCCCTACCGGACCCGCGCCAGGATCGGTGCAGGACTTTGTCGTCAATGTCGGTGAGCGCGTGTTCTTCGACTATGATTCCCACGCCCTGCGCGCAGAAGGCAGCGCCATGCTAGACGCCCAAGCCGCTTGGCTGGCCCGTTATCCCAACGTGGTGGTCCGCATCGAAGGCAATGCCGACGAGCGCGGTACCCGTGAATATAACTTCGCCCTCGGCGCGCGCCGGGCCAACTCCGTGCGGGACCATCTGGTCTCCAAGGGTGTGGCCGGAAGCCGGATCGAGACCGTGTCCTACGGTAAGGAAAAGCCAATCGATGGCGGAACCACCGAAGAGGCTTGGGGCAAGAACCGGAACGCCCACACAGCCCTGACCGACGGTGCGCCACAATAGGCACCTCTTGGTCTTTCGGACTTCAGACAGGGAAGGGGGCTGCATCCGCGGCCCCCTTCTTTCCATTTACGACCCCCTTTTCCTCAGGGGCGGCTTGGCCCATTGTGGCCAAGAGACTTTGATTTTGATCTGACGGG